>JAFZQJ010000027.1 GCA_017620395.1 Clostridia bacterium
CCGGCATGTTCGGCCATCCCGACATTTATCTTCCGAAATATAAGGTCGCCATCTTCGTTCATGGCTGTTACTGGCATCGGCATAGCGGATGCCAGTATGCTTATATGCCGAAAAGCAGAGTGGAATTCTGGCAGAAGAAGTTCGATGACAACCTCCGCAGAGACAAGCTCGTCAAGGAAACGCTTGAGAGCCAAGGAATTCGTTGTCTCATCGTTTGGGAATGTACTATCAAACGGATGAAAAATGAAAACAGTTACGAGAAAAAAGTGGTTGAAATAATCATACAGTTTGTGAAACAATCTCCCAAAAACTGTTATTTAGGAAATGGTAATGATTTGCCATTGCGTTACGAAATTTAACGATAACCTCGATTTTGTTAAAATAGCAATCTTCAGCCAATAAAAAAACCACCCGAAAACTTCGGGTGGCTTTTTTATTGCCGTGTTACCGCTTATTCTTTCGTTTTGGCGGATCTGTTTTTTCTGTTTTTTATCACTGCCAGCGCGATAAGCGCGATCGAAGCGCCGATGGACATCAAAGCCCCGGTTATCAGCACGATTTTCAGAAACGGCGCATTTGAATTAAGTTTGATCGCGGTCGTGGTGTCGATCTCCTCGGAGTTGATCAGGAAAAAGCTGCCGGAACCGGAAGCATAAACCGTGATCTCGCCCTTGTCGGGGTCGAGCGTATATTCGACGTTGGAAAGGGTGCGCGATTCGGTATCATACAGCATCAGCGCAAGCTTTCCGTCGCGGTTATACTGGTTTACGCAGGCGGCGTTGACGCCGCGGACGAACTTGATCTTCCCGTCAAAAGAGTTCATTTCGGTCGGCTGTCCTTTGACGTCATAGGACGTCAGGGCGAGCGAAAACGTTTGCAGGATCCGGGAAGGAGATATCGAAGATGTGACCTTGTCCATCATCGATTCGCTTATCGGGCCGTGGGAAACGACGAGCTTTGAATTGATGTGGTCGTCCTCGACGCAGGAGGCGGGTATCTCAATCGGCACCCAAACGTCGCATCCGTCGAATTCGATGCGGAAGTTGTCGTTGCCTTTCATGCCTTTTGCGTCCTTGTTGCGGATGGTGACTTCGTAATACCCGTCGTTTTCCTCGGGCTCCAGTTTGAAATCCTTTCCGTCGTCGGGATCGCCGTCGCCGAGTTTGAGATCGGCGAATTTCGGCGTTTTACCCTGCACCGGATCGCCGGCGAAGCGGGAACCGGAAGAGCTTGACTGGGGCTCGGAACTGCTTTTGCTTCGCGTCGAGGATTCCGACTCGTCTGATTCGGAGCTGTCGGAATCGCCGCCGTCGGAGTCCGAACTCTCGGATTCCTGCTCGTCGCTGCTTGAACTCTCGATCTCCGCGCTTTCGGAAGATTCGGGCGCAGCGGGGGAACTCTCCGAATCGCCCTCCGCCAGAGAAACAAGGCAGGGGACGCAGGCGAGCAGCAGTATCAATATGAGAATCAAAACGGTCTTTGCTTTCACGATATCATCCGCCTATGAGTTGATAAATTGATTATACACCGTTACTCCGCTTTTTTCAAGACTATTTCCGCAACTTCCGGACGGCAGAGGAAACGGAGCGGTATCAGCGCGCGTCCGAGTCCCGCGGTCACGAACATCTTCGTCTTTCCGCGTTCATACAGACCGTAGCAGTATTCGGGGAAAAGCCGCCGCGTCGGTGAAAACACGCCGCCGAGCCCGGGAATGCGCACGATGCCGCCGTGTATATGCCCGCTTAAAACGAGGTCGTATCCGGCGTCAGCGTACTGCGGGAAAAACTGCGGAACGTGCGCCATAAGTATATTAACTTCGCCCTCGACCGGCTTCAGCGCGCCGTCGAGCGTCCCCTCGGGGATGCGGAACGGGTGCACGCCTTTATGCCTCGCGCCTTCGAGAGAGAGACCGAAAAGATTGATATGCGCGCCGTTCCTTTCGATGCGGCAGGCGGAGTTGTCGAGCAGTACGCAGCCGGTATCGCGCAGGTCCGCGCGCTGCTTTTCAAGCAGGTCGTTATGGCGGTAAACAAGCCGCAGCTCGTGGTTGCCGAGCGAAACGTAGACGGGCAGCGGCTTCAGCCCGAGCCAGAGCTTGTGCGCGGCGCCTTTTTCCGGATGCTCGAACGAAACGCCGCCGGCGAAATCCCCGGTTATAAGCACGCAGTCGGGCTTGCAGTTCTTTATACGCGAAATAAGCCTCCCGTTGCCTTTTCCGAAGGAGGCGTTGTGCAGGTCGGATATGTGGACGAGCCTGAAGCCGTCGAATTCGTCCGGCAGGTTCCGGATCGGGATCTCCGTCCGCGTCGTTCGGAGCGTAAAGGTGGAGATCAGCGCCGCGCCGAGAAGAACGGCCGCGGCCGCAATCAAAATATAAATGACCATACGTCAATTATACGATAAAACCGCGCGTATTACAACCCCCGATATTCGTCAGGAAGATAATAACTTTGACAATTGCGCGGTTTTGTGTTATATTATGTCGAAAGATGGGAAGGGAGGCTACGGTTTGGAACCGAAGACGAAGCGTACGCTTAAAATAATCACCGGCGTTATGGCTGCGCTGTTCTTCGGTGTCGCCGTGATGACCTTCTTCACTTTCTCCGAAAACAATTACGTCGCCGACTACGGTAAGATACGGCAGGTCGTCGCCGCGAACGCCCGCGTGAGCAGCAGCTCGAAGAGCAGCGGGTACTTTTCCTTCAACCTGAAGGAAGCCGACGCAGCGGAATCGTCAGAAGACAGCGGATCGGAAAGCGAAAGCGGCTCCGGTTCGTCCGCCGCTTCCGAAAGCGCGCCGTCATCGTCGTCTGGAAGCTCGTCTTCCTCGAAGTCGGCTTCGAGCTCCTCTTCAAAGTCAAGTTCAAGCTCCGTATCAAGCTCGGCGGACGAATATTCGGGTTCGTCCCCGTCTTCATCCGAAGACCAAACCGGCGTTATCCCTATACTCGGCGCGAGCGTGCTGACGGAATCGCAGCTTCTCGCTTACTCCGCCGCGCACAAAGACGAAATGAGCCTGACCTGTTCGCTCGACGAACTTATCGGATACTACCTCTCAATCGGCGCGAAATACGGCGTGCGCGGCGACATAGCGTACCTGCAGGCGATAATCGAAACAGGCTGGTTCAGATTCAACCGGCCGAACGGATATCACGTATACGAGGGCGGCGAATGGGTTTATAAAAACGGTCCGCGCCCGGACGGGTATTATGTCGTTCCGTCGGATAACAACTTCTGCGGACTCGGCGTAACCGGATACGTAAGCGAAAACAACACGCTGTGCCGCTTCGATACCGCCGCGCTCGGCGTGGAAGCGCAGATACAGCACCTCTACGCCTACGCCTGCAAATCGCCGCTCCCGTCCGGAACTGCGGAGATCGACCCGCGCTTCAATCTCGTGACGCGCGGATGCGCGCCGAACTGGAACGACCTCGGCGGAGGCAACTGGGCGGCGGATAAGGAATACGCCGCAAAAATACTCGCTTCTTACAAAAAAGCGTCGGGAGAATAACCGCCGTCAGCTGAAAAGATTTTTCAGAAACCGGAACCACTCGACGACTTTCAGCTTGATCTTATAACCCGTTTCGTTCCCGCTGCGCATGAGCTTGTAATCGCTCGCGGGCAACTCGTTTCCTTTCGCCGCCGAAACGCAAAGCGGCGGGAACAGAACGCACCACCAGTTTTTGCCTTCTCCCTTGCCGAGCACGACCTTCAGCGCGTCGTAATCGCCGGAAGGCAGCGTGTTGCCGTCGTATTCGCGCGTGTCGAAGCAGGAGCGCGAGAGCGAGATCTCCGCGCCGTAGCCGAAGCCTTTTTCCGCGAGGAACGCGTTGACCTTTTCGGTCAGCGCCGCCGCGTTTTCTCTGAAATACGCCTCCGCATCGCCCTTATCGGCCGCGTCTCCGACGCGGCTTTTCGTTTCTGCGAGCAGCAGGTCGCGCACCTCCAGCTTGACCGCCTGGTCGGCTTCGGAATCGGAGTTCGCGATAACGTGCAGGCGCAGCACGTCGCCGCGCAGCTGTTCGCAGTTCCGCGCAAAGACGGAGACGTCGGCGGCGAATGCGGATATCAGCAGCAGTATAACGGTAAGTATCACGGCCCATCTGGTTTTTGTCATTTTCATCATTCCTTTTCTTCGGCGTTCAAAGGGAGTATTTGCCAAATGCGCGCGATTTATGCGGAAACGCTTGCAACTTTTCCCAAAGTATGCTAATATTCAGTTATTCGGGAAATACGAAACGAAGGGTGATGCGTTATGCTGAAACAAGCGAAAACATTCGTTCAGGCGATCGCGGCGGGGCTTATGATAAGCATCGGCGGCACCGTGTATATGATCTGCCCGAATAAACTTCTCGGCGCGTTCATGTTCGCGCTCGGACTGTTTATGGTCTGCGTGTGGAAATTCAACCTTTTCACCGGCAAGATCGGCTACGTCGTGGAGGATAAGTCCACGTGGAAAACGCTGGCGCAGATATGGATAGGCAACCTCTGCGGCGCGCTTCTCGCGGGATACGCCGTCCGAGCGACGCGTATGTTCGACAAGATGAGCGAAGCGGTGACCGCCTCCGTTGAAGCGAAGCTCGGCGACGCGTGGTACAGCACCTTCCTGCTGGCGATATTCTGCGGAATGCTGATGTTCCTCGCGGTCGACACCTTCAAAACGGTCGAGAGCGGCTTTATGAAGACCGTAGCGGTAATTCTGCCTATCGCCGTCTTCATCGTCGCGGGCTTCAACCACTGCATCGCGGATATGTATTACATTTCCGCGGCGAACGCGTGGTCGCTCGACGCCGCCGTTTACGTGCTCATCGTGACCGCCGGCAACGCCGTCGGCTCGGTCATAATCGCGTTTTTCAAGAAGTTCCGGTAAAATAAATCACGTCCGTTCGGGCAGAATACCCGTAGAGGTGATTTGATTGATAAAGAAAACGCTCGTAATACTTCTCGTCGCGCTCTTTATTTTAGGAGGGCTTGCGGGAGCATGGTTTTATGCGCGCGGCAGGGTCGCGGACGAGTATTACGTCAAGGACGGACAGGAATTCACACTCGCGGGCGCGTCCGTTACGGTGCGGGCGAACGGCGGCGCGGCGCAGGCATCCGCGGGCGACGGCAGCTTCAAGGGTACCGCGCGGCTCTTCGGCTTCATTCCGCTTAAAACGGTAAAGCTGAAAACTGTCGCGGAGAACTCCGTCGTTATCGGCGGCGAGGCGTTCGGACTGAAGATGTATACCAACGGGCTCATCGTCGTCGGCTTCAGCGACATAAGCACTGAGCGGGGGACAGAAAACCCCGCCCGCGACGCCGGGATTGAAAAGGGCGACCTGCTCAAAAGCGTCAACGGCGTGCGCCTGACGAAAAACAGCGACGTCACGTCGCTGATAAACGCCGCCCGCGGCGCGGAAGCGACGCTCGTCCTTGAGCGAGGCGGCGTGAAGAAGACCGTAACGCTGACTCCCGCGCTTTCAGCCGAAGACGGCAAATACAAGCTCGGTATCTGGGTGCGCGACAGCGCGGCAGGAATAGGCACGATAAGCTTTTACGAGCCCGAAACCGGCCTTTTTGTCGGTCTCGGCCACGGCATCTACGATTCCGATACCGAGGCGCTTATGCCGGCCGCGCAGGGCGAGATCGTCAAAACGACGATAACCGGCGTCAAGCGCGGCGAGAAGGGCTCGCCCGGCGAGCTTTACGGCTTCTTCGACCAGGAGACCGTCATCGGCGAGCTTCACGGCAACAGCGAGCTCGGAGTCTACGGCAAGCTGACCGCGGCGGTCGAAGGGGATAGAATGCCTGTCGCGCTGAAGCAGGAGATCGAGATCGGCGACGCGAAGCTGATTACCCCCGCGATAGACGGCGGCAAGGCGGAATACGACGTGCGCATAACGAGCATCGTCAACGACGACAAGGGCAGCGGCAGGAATATGATAATAAAGATAACCGACGAAAAGCTGCTTGAACTTACCGGCGGCATCGTGCAGGGGATGAGCGGCAGCCCGATAATCCAGAACGGCAAGATCGTCGGCGCGGTAACGCACGTTCTTGTCAACGATCCGACCTCCGGCTACGCCGTTTTCGCGGAGAGGATGTACGACCTGATAGGTTGACAATGCCTCTTTACAAAAGCGATAGTTAAGTAAACAAAAACTCCCGGCCTTGCGGTCGGGAGTCGTTTTATTCTCGCGTGTTTTATACGCTGTAAAGCAGGTCGCCGTAGGTCGGGAAGGGCCAGTAGTCGCCGGCGACGAGCATTTCGAGCCCGTCCGCGGCTTCGCGTACGGCGTTCATCGCGGGGATGAGTTCGTCGCGGCAGGCGTTCGCCTTTGCGCCGGAATCGGCGATCCCGCGCACGCGTTCGGCGGCGGAGTCGAGCGCTTCGATGCGGTCGTAAAGCTCGCCCGCGAGCGCGTTGATCTTTCCGACGAGCTTCGCGTCCGCGTCGGCGGAAACGTCGGCGTTCAGCGCGGCTTTGCGCGCCGCAAGTCCGTCGGCGAGCTTGCCTTCGAACTCGAGGGCGGCGGGGAGGATATCCTTCTTCGCCATATCGAGCATAGTGAACGCTTCTATGAGGTTGACGCTGCAATAGTTATCCGTCAGTATTTCGCAGCGCGAGCGTATCTCCTTTTCGGTGAAAATGCCGTGCTTCGTGAAAAGCTCGACGTTCTTCCGCGAAGCGAGATAGGGGAGCGCGTCGGCGGTAGTCGGCAGGTCGAGCAGCCCGCGCTTTTTCGCTTCCTCTTTCCACTCCTCGGAGTAGTTGTTGCCGTTGAAAAGTATGCGCTTGTGCGCCGAATAGGTCTCGCGGAGTACGGCGTCGACTTCGGCGTCGAAGTCGGAAGCGCCTTCGAGCCGGTCGGCGAAGCCGGCGAGCACGTCGGCGACTATCGTATTGATGACGATGTTCGGGCCGGAGATGGAGAAGGAAGCGCCGGGCATACGGAACTCGAACTTGTTGCCGGTGAAGGCGACGGGGGAGGTGCGGTTGCGGTCGATCGTATCCTTGCGGAAATCGGGGATCACGTTGACGCCGGTCTTCATGCGCTCGGCTTTGCCGGGCTCGTAGGGTACGCCGCTTTCTATCGCGTCGAAGATCGCGGTCAGCTCGCCGCCGATATAGATGGAAACGATTGCGGGAGGCGCTTCGGTAGCGCCGAGGCGCAGGTCGTTGCCCGCCGAGGCGGATGTGACGCGCAGCAGATCCTGATGCATATCCACCGCCTTGATGACCGCGGCGACGAAGAGCAGGAACTGCTTGTTTTCATAAGGTGCGCTGCCGGGCTTGAAAAGGTTGACGCCCGTGTCGGTCGAGAGCGACCAGTTGTTGTGCTTGCCGCTGCCGTTGACGCCCGCGAAGGGCTTTTCGTGGAGCAGGCAGGTCATGCCGTGCTTCTCGGCGATCTTTTTCATGATCTCCATCGTCAGCTGATTGTGGTCGGTGGAGGTGTTCGCGGAGGCGTAGACGGGCGCGAGTTCGTGCTGCGCGGGAGCCGCCTCGTTGTGCTCGGTCTTGGCGTAAACGCCGAGCTTCCAGAGCTCGAGGTTCAGCTCGCGCATAAACTCCATAACTCTCGGGCGTATCGCGCCGAAGTAGTGGTCTTCAAGCTCCTGCCTCTTCGGAGGCATCGCGCCGAAAAGCGTTCTGCCGGTAAATTTCAGATCCTTGCGTTCGTCGGCGAGAGACTTGTCAATGAGGAAGTATTCCTGCTCGGCGCCGACGTTGGGCGTGACGCGCTTCGCGTCCGAGCTGAAAAGCCGGAGCACGCGCAGCGCCTGCGTGTTGATAAGCTCCATCGTGCGAAGCAGGGGAGTTTTCTTATCCAGCATCTCGCCGCCGTAAGAGCAGAACGCGGTCGGGATGCAGAGCGAATCGTCCTTCAAAAAGGCGTATGAGGTCGGGTCCCACGCGGTGTAGCCCCTCGCCTCGAAGGTGGCGCGGAGTCCGCCGGAGGGGAAGCAGGAGGCGTCCGGCTCGCCGCGGCGCAGCTCCTTGCCGGAGAACTCCATGATGACTCCGCCGTCCTCACGGGGCGAAATGAAGCTGTCGTGCTTCTCGGCGGTGACGCCGGTCATCGGCTGGAACCAGTGCGTGAAATGCGTCGCGCCGTTCTCGATCGCCCAGTCCTTCATGGCGGCGGCGACGGCGGCGGCGACGTTTTTGTCGATCTCGCGCCCTTCGGCGACGGCCTCGTGCAGCGCGTCGTAAACGTCCTTCGGCAGACGTTCGCGCATAGTCGTATCGTTGAATACCTTGCAGCCGAAAAGCTCGGGTATATCGGTGAAAATATCCATCGTTCTTTCCTTTCTCGTCAGAGCAGCTTTACGCCGTGCCTGCGGCAGGCGGCGACGGTGTCCTCGTCCCAGACGGAGACCTGTACCTCGCCGATGTGCGCCTTTTGAAGCAGCAGCATGCAGAGCCGCGACTGTCCGATACCGCCGCCTATCGTCAGCGGCAGAGTGCCGTTCAGCACCATTTTGTGGAAGGGGAAGCGGCGGCGCTCGTCGGCGTTCGCCTTTTTAAGCTGCTCGTCCATCGAAGCGGCGTCGACGCGAATGCCCATAGATGATATCTCGAGGGCGCAGTCGAGCAGCTCGTCGTAAAACATGATGTCGCCGTTCAGCTTCCAGTCGTCATAGTCGGGAGCGCGCCCGTCGTGCTTCTTTCCGGAAGCGAGCGCGTCGCCTATTTGCATGATGAACGCCGTGTGATGCTGTCGCAGGAAGGCGTTTTCGCGCTGCTTTGAGGTCATGTCGGGATACGCGTCCTCAAGCTCCTGCGTGGTGACGAACGCGACCTCGCGGTCGAGCGAAACGGTGATGCTCGGATATTTCGACTTGATGAAATCAAGGGTGTCGCAGATCGCGCCTACCTCGGCGGTGACCGTCTTTTTCAGGTATTCGATGTTCCTGTCTTCGCGCGTGATGACCTTTTCCCAGTCCCACTGGTCGGTGTAGACGGAGTGGAGGTTATCCAGCGTTTCGTCGCGGCGGATGGCGTTCATGTCGGTGCAGAGCCCTTCGCCCGCGGGGAAGCCGTATTCGTAAAGCGCCAGGCGCTTCCACTTTGCGAGCGAATGGACGACGGCGGCGTTTCCGCCCGTCTCGGGAATATCGAAAAGCACGGGCCGCTCGACGCCGTTGAGGTCGTCGTTCAGTCCGGTCGCGGGATCGACGAAAAGCGGCGCGGAAACGCGCTTCAGATTCAGCGCGGAGCAGAGATTATCCTGAAACACCCTCTTGATGAGACCGATCGCGGTCTGCGTTTCGTAGAGGGAGAGGGCGGAGGAATATCCCGCCGGTATGTGTATCTTGCTCATGTCCGTTGCTCCTTTTCGCTTTCTGTTTATGACCGATTCAAAAACAATCCGCCATTATATTTGTATATTTTGGATTATATGTTCGCGCGCGTAATTTGTCAATAGTTTTTTCCTCCGCGCCCGCGGAATCGTGGTATTGCGCCTTTTTCTCAACTCCGGAGACGTATTTTTATGCAATTTTCCGGTAAAAAAATATTCTCTTGCAATTATTCCGCCGAAGGGTTAGAATATTATCAAACGGGAGGCGTCAGTATGAAGAACGAAAGAATGCCCAATATCTCGATGCTCACTGATTTCTATGAGATGACGATGGGGAACGGATACCTCAAATACTTCGGTGAAAAGACCGCGTACTTCGACGCGTTTTTCCGCCGCGTTCCCGACGGCGGCGGCTTCGCCGTCTGCGCCGGACTCGAGTCGGTCGTCGATTACATTTCGAACCTGCGCTTCACCGGCGAGGATATAGACTACCTGTGCCGTCAGAAAATGTTTTCCGAGGAGTTCCTCGAATATCTCCGCGACTTCAAGTTCGTCTGCGACGTGTGGGCGATACCGGAAGGCACACCGGTCTTCCCGGGCGAACCTCTCGTAACGGTGCGCGGTCCGGTCGCGCAGGCGCAGCTGCTTGAAACCGCGCTGCTTCTGCTCATAAACCATCAGACGCTTATCGCGACGAAGGCGAACCGCATCGTCCGCGCCGCCGGCGGCAGAGCCGTAAGCGAATTCGGCGCGCGCCGCGCTCACGGCACGAGCAGCGCTCTCTTCGCCGCGCGTTCCGCCTACATCGCCGGCTGCGCCAACACCTCGAACGTTATGGCCGCGCAGCAGTTCGATATCCCTTGCTCCGGCACGATGGCACATTCGTGGGTGCAGATGTTCGACAGCGAATACGACGCCTTCGCCGCCTACGCGGAGACCTATCCGGACGCCTGCGTCCTGCTCATCGACACGTATAACGTGCTGAAAAGCGGACTTCCGAACGCGATAAAAGTATTCGACGAGGTCCTCGCGCCGATGGGCAAGCGCCCCGCGGGAATACGCATAGACTCCGGCGACATCGCGTACCTGACGAAAAAGATCCGCCAGCGCCTCGACGCGGCGGGGTATCCCGACTGCAAGATCGTCGTCAGCAACTCCCTCGACGAACGCATCATCCGCGACACTCTCGTTCAGGGCGCGCAGATAGACTTCTTCGGCGTCGGCGAACGCCTCGTGACGAGCGAGACGGAGCCGGTTTTCGGCGGCGTCTACAAGCTCTGCGCGGTCGAGAACGACGGCGAGATAATCCCGAAGATAAAGATAAGCGAAAACCCCGCGAAGATCACCACGCCTTACTTCAAAAAGGTCTACCGCCTATACGAGCGCGACACCGGCAAGGCGATAGCCGACGTCGTTACCGCTTACGACGAAACGATCGACGACACGAAGCCCTACGAGATCTTCGACCCGGATTACACATGGAAGCGCAAGATTGTAACGAACTTCAAAGCGCGTCTTATCACCGAGCGCATCTTCGACGGCGGCAGGCTCGTATACAAGCTGCCCGATATCGAAGACATCAAGAAGTACTGCGCCGAGCAGATCGACACCCTCTGGGGCGAGGTCACACGCTTCGAGAATCCGCATAACTACTACGTCGACCTGTCGCAGCGCATCTGGGATATCAAGAACGCGATTCTGAAAAAGGAGCAGTATAACATTTGATCGGAGTCAAAATCGTCTGCGTGGGCAAGCTGAAGGAAAGCTGGCTTTCCGCCGCCTGCGCCGAATACCTCAAGCGGCTCTCGCGATACTGTCAGCCGGCGGTCGCGGAGCTTGCGGAGCATACGCTTCCGGAGAAGCCGAACGAGGCTCAGATCGCCGCCGCGCTTGAAAAAGAGGGCGAAGCGATACTCAAAGCGTGCGAGGGGCATTATACCGTAGCGGCGTGCGTCGAGGGAGAGCAGATGAGCTCGGAGGAGCTTTCGCGCACGCTCGACCGCCTTTCCTCCGAAGGGAAGGGCAGGATCGCCTTCGTGATCGGCAGTTCGCACGGCCTTTCCGAAAAGGTCAAGCGCGCCGCTGATATGCGCCTTTCGGTATCGGAGATGACATTTCCGCATCAGCTTTTCCGCGTGATGCTGCTTGAGCAAATCTACCGCGCCTTCTCGATTTCCGCGGGCGCGAAATACCACAAATAAACGGCGCGGAACCGCCGTCCAGACGCCTTTCCGGATTTCCGGAGAGGCGTTTTTGCATATTTTTATTAGAAAAGACTTGATAAATCTCACGGTTGTGGTATAATTTAATTACTCATAATATGGATTACTGTGCCGGATTATTATTCCGGCGATTCTGAAAGAAGGAAGACGGTAAAAATGGTATTGAGCATGACCGGCTTCGGCAGAGCCGAGGCGTCGGTAAACGGACGCGAGATCGTTTTTGAGATACGCTCCGTCAACCACAGATACTTTGAATTCAACAGCAGGGTCCCGAAGCTTTACGGCTTCCTTGAAGATCCGCTGAAAAAGCTCGTGCGCGAGCGCATATCCCGCGGCAAAATAGAAGCGTATCTGACGGTGCGCCAGAGCGAAGGGAGCCTCGCCCGCGTACGCCTCAACGACGGACTGCTCGAGAGCTACCTTTCCGCGCTGAAGGAAATGATCGCGAAGCACGGTCTTCGCGACGACATTTCCGCCACGGCGGTCTCGCGCTTCCCGGACGTCTTCATCGTCGATGACGCCGAGGAGGACGCAGACGCGCTTTCCGCGGACGTGTTCGCGGTCGTGGCGCAGGCGCTGGACGTATATAACGAAATGCGCCGCACCGAAGGCGCCAAACTGGCGGAGGACATAATCGAACGCCTCGCGCTTATCTCCGGCATGGTCGACAGAATCGAAGCGCGTGCGCCGGAGCTCAACCGCGAATACTTCGAGCGCCTGTCCCGCCGCATAAAAGAACTGCTCGAGAGCGTCCAGCCGGACGAGGGCAGACTGCTGACCGAAGCGGCGGTATTTTCCGACAAGACCAACGTCACGGAAGAGATCGTCCGCCTGCGCAGTCATATTTCGCAGTTCGGCGCCGCGATGAAGGCCTCCGGCGGCGAGCCGGTCGGCAAGCGGCTCGACTTCATCGTTCAGGAAATGAACAGAGAGATAAACACCATCGGCTCCAAGTGCAACGACATGGAGATAACGGGAATCGTTATCGACGTGAAGGCTGAGATCGAAAAGATCAGGGAGCAGATACAGAACATCGAGTGATTCGGAGGAAGACGTATGAAACTCATCAGCGTCGGATACGGCAATATGCTTGCCGCCGACCGCGTGGTCGCGGTGCTCGGCGGCGTCTCGGCGCCGACGAGGCGGCTCGTCGCGGAAGCGCGTGAAAAGGGGCTGCTTATCGACGCCACCTGCGGCAGACGCACAAAGTCCGTCATCGTTACCGATTCCGAGCACTGCGTGCTTTCGGCGGTCGCGCCGGAAACGATAGCCGCACGAATAAAGACGGAGGAAGAAGAGAATGAGGAATAAAAGAAAAGGGCTGCTGATAGTCTTTTCCGGCCCTTCCGGATGCGGAAAAACGACTATACTCGGCGAGTATATGAAAGGCCGCGACGACTGCGTGTTTTCGGTTTCAGCGACGACCCGCGCTCCGCGTCCCGGCGAACAGGAGGGCGTGGACTACTTCTACGTCACGCGCAAAAAGTTCGAGCGTATGATCAAAAAGGGTCAGCTGCTCGAGCATACGATTTATAACGAGAACTATTACGGAACGCCGCTGAAACCCGTGCTTTCCGCGATGAAGAAGGGGAAGGACGTCGTTTTCGATATCGAAGTCGACGGCGCTTCGCAGGTCAAAAAGCAGTATCCGGACTCGGTAACGATATTCCTCAAGCCGCCGAGCCTGGAGGAGCTACGCCGCCGTCTTGAAGGCAGAGGCACCGAAACTCAGGAGGCGATCGAGAAGCGCCTCGCCCGCGCCGAGATCGAGATGGGTTACGCGGACAGGTACGATCATATCATCGTCAACGACACCATCGAGCAGGCGGCGTCCGAACTGCGCGGCATCATCGAGTCCGCGCACGAAAAACAGCAGTAATCAGACTGATTGTCCTTGCAGCCAATCAGTCAAATACAACACTCAAAGAAAGAAGGAAAAAGACTATGATGCTTCATCCGGCAATCGGCGAACTTACGAAGGACGGCGACAACGCGTACTCCATCGTTATCGCGGCGGCCAAGCGCGCCCGCGAGATCGCCAGCGAGGCGAAGGACAAGGAAGAAGTCCTCGAAGAAAGCCCCATGATGATCGCCGTCAGAGATTTTGCGGACGGCAAGACCAAGATCAAGCACTGATTAGGAGAAAACCTTGGACAGCTTGAAGTTTGCGAGAGTGGCGGTCGACGGCGCGACGTACGGCATGGATAAGCTGTACGACTATCGCGTGCCGCCCAAAATAGCGGATAACGCCGCCGTCGGATGCCGCGTGATCGTGCCTTTCGGCAGATCGAGCGGCAAGCGTCAGGGTATCATAATGGAGATATCCGACGTTTCCGACGTTACGAAGATAAAGCCGCTTACCGCGCTTCTCGACGCTTCACCCATACTGTCCGACGCGCAGCTCGAGCTTGTGCGCTATTTGAAGGAAACGACCTTCTGCACGTTCTTCGACGCCGTCCGCGCCATACTGCCGGCGGGCTTGAACTACCGGCTTTACGACGCGTACTCGGTAAACGAGGCGTACGACGGCGACCACGTCATGACCGACGAGGAAAAGTCGATTTACGACATTATCGCCGCGGCGAAAAAGCCCGTTTCCGTCGCCGCTTTCGTATCGAAGGCGGGTGTTTTCCACGACGTCGCGGCGCTGAATCTGCTCTGCGAAGAGGGAATAATCCGCCGTGAAACGGCGTCGAAACGCCTCGGCGCGGACGCCGTAAGAAGCAGCTGCCGCCTGCGCGTTTCGCCCGACGAGGCGGAGGAGCTCCTGCTGACGAAGCTGCTCACCGAGCAGGGCAAAAGCGTCGTCCGCTTTCTGCTTGAAAACGGCGAGGCGACGCTGAAAGACGTCTGCTACTACACCGGCGTTACGCAGGGCGTGCTGAAAACCCTAGATAAGCGCGAGATCATCGGTATCTACCGCGAACGCGTCGACCGTACGCCCGAAAAAGGCGAGAAGTCGGGCGAAAAGTTCGTTCTCACCGAAAAACAGCGCGAGGTTTACGACGGCCTCGTCGCGCTTTACGAAGCGGACGAGCCGAAATGCGCGCTGCTGCGCGGAGTTACCGGCAGCGGCAAGACGGGCATCTATATCGAGCTTGCGAAAAAGGCGGTCGCTGACGGCAGGGACGTGATAATGCTCGTTCCCGAGATAACCCTCACGCCGCAGGCCGTGCGGCGCTTCCGCACCGCGTTCGGCGATATAGTGGCGGTCATACATTCTGCTCTCGGCGTAGGCGAACGTATGGACGAATACCGCCGTCTCGAATCCGGCGCCGCGAAGATCGCCGTCGGAACGCGCTCCGCCGTATTCGCGCCGCTGAAAAACGTCGGGCTTATCATCATCGACGAGGAGCAGGTCTCCTCATACTATTCCGAGCAGTCGCCGAGATACCACGCGCAATCGGTCGCGAAATTTCTGGCGGCGAAGAACAACGCGCTGCTTCTGCTCGCGTCCGCTACTCCGTCGGTCTCGTCTTACTACCACGCGAAGACCGGCAGATATTCGCTTTTCGAGCTGGACGAACGCTACGGCGACAACCGACTTCCGGGCGTGTATATGGCGGATATGCGCGGCGAAGCGGCGGACGGCAACAAGACCTGCATAAGCCGGCTTCTGCTCGGCGAGCTGCAGGCGAACGCCGAAAAGGGCGAGCAGTCCATAATACTGCTCAACAGGCGGGGATACAACACCGCCGGCGTCTGCTCCGAATGCGGAGAGGCGCTCAAATGCGACAACTGCGACATTCCGCTTACCTACCACAGCGCGAACAAGCGTCTGATGTGCCACTACTGCGGAGCGTCGAAGGAATATACCGAGATCTGTCCGTCATGCGGAACGCCCACGGTGCATTACCGCGGCGCTGGCACGCAGAAGGCCGTCGAAGAGCTTGAAGCGGCTCTGCCGGGCGTCCGCGTGCTTCGTATGGACCTGGACACGACCTCGTCGAAGGAATCGCACTCGCATATGCTTTCCGCTTTCGGTAAGGGCGAGTACGACGTTCTCCTCGGCACCCAGATGGTCGCCAAAGGGCTTGACTTTGAAAACGTAACGCTGGTCGGCGTGCTTTCGGCGGACGCGTCGCTGTTCGACACCGACTTCCGCGCCGACGAACGCACCTTCTCGATGATGACGCAGGTCATCGGCAGATCGGGCAGGCACAAAGCGGGCAGGGCGGTCGTGCAGACGTACGCGCCCAACCACCCGATACTCAAACTCGGCGCCGAGCAGGACTACAAGGCGTTTTACGATGACGAAATACTCATCCGCAAGCAGATGCTCTATCCGCCGTTCTGCGATATGTGCGTGCTGAACGTCAGCGCGGCCGGCGAGGAGTTCTGCGAACGCGTTTCTCAGCAGCTGTATGATCTCATCTGCTCGATGATCAAAACAAAATACCCGAGTCTGCCGATACGCGTCATGCGCCCGAATCGCGAGCTTATAACGAAGTTTTCATCTCGTTATAAGTTCAGGCTGATGCTCAAATGCCGCGACGGAAAGCGCTTTCGCGCATTTCTCGGCGACCTGCTCGTAACGGTAAACAGAAGCAGGGCTTTTTCCGGAGTATCGGTCACCGCGGAGATAAATCCCGAATAAAACTCAGAATAAAGAGGTCTGTTTGATGAAAAAACTGACGGCAATACTGATATCGCTGCTTATCGTCGCGTGGCTTATGCCGTCCGGCGTTATTTCCGCGGACGAAGGGTACGGGGGTTATAATGAAACGGTCCTGACGTCGCCTGATTTTTCGCCTGATTTCTACTACAAGATCTACGATACCAACGGCAAAGCGCTGACGTATGCGGAGAAGGATCCCGACGGAACGCTCGTTCTCGACGATCCCGTCGACGGCGACAAGCGTCAGGAATGGCAGATCGTCAGCGATCCTGCTTTGCACAGCCGCTACAGGATAATAAACAAATACTGCGCGTACGCTCTTACGATAAGGGTCGTATCCTCGTCGAACGAGCTTATTGCCGATAACGTCGACCTGAACAATTCCCGACAGGAGTGGTCTCTTCAGTATAAGAACGGTTATTTCACCATCACGATAAGAAACGCCGGGTCGCTGACCTATTCCGGACGCCGTGTCCGGACGACCGCCGTTTCTTCCGGAGCAAAGCAGTTCACGATCGCACGCATAAACGAACCCGGCTGGGTCGAGGACTGGACCGATGATTTCGATACGTTCGATGAATCCAAGTGGAACCGCGCCGACGGACATCTGCAGACAGACAAAGCCGTCGTGATAAACGTCGGCGACGACGAACACGTCTATATAGAAGACGGCAGTCTCGTGCTTCGCGCTGATATCGGAGACTACGGCGGATACGCTGCCGCCGCCGGTATGGTCGATACCGCCGGCAAATACTCAATTTCATACGGCAGGATTGAAATGCGGGCCAAACTGCCTCACGGCTACGGCACGTTCCCGGCGCTGTGGATGCTCGCGAACGAAACGCTCTGGGCGGGCAACGGCGAAATAGACATTATGGAAATAAGCAACGAGGGAATGGATGACGCCGACGCGTATCTTTTCGGAACGCGCCACTGGACGACCACGGGCGGCATCCACACCTCCGAGGGCAGAACGCTTTACAATAAAAACCGCGTTCCGTTCAGCGAAGAATACCATACATTCGCGCTTGAGTGGGAAAACGATCAGATGCGCTGGTTCCTCGACGGGATGCTTTACGCGTCGCACAATCCGAAAGCGAACGACGATAAATACGCCTTCGGCGACGATCCGCATTTTCTGATCCTCGATAACTGGATCCAGGGAGAAGACGACGGAACGCTCACTTCCGGCAGGGACTACCCGGAAGAGTACCTTTACTACATCGACCGGATAACCGTAAGCAAGCGCGAAACGGGCAGCGATTACCTTCCGGACGAAACGACGCCTGAAACGACTTACACCTCCACTGCCGCAGACGTCGTCGCGCGTTCGCACGACTGGGATAACGAGATGCCGCTCGCGGTTTCGCCGGACGGCGGCGAGATCGCCGTTGCCGACGGAAAAGGATATATCTATATCGAGGACGCCGCCACGGGTCTTCAGAAGCGTATGCTGACCGCGCTCCCGATGGTTCTTCTTTCGGCGATCGAGTATTCGCCGGACGGATCGAAGCTTGCCGTTGCGGATTTTGTCGGTACGATACTGATCTACGACACTTCGGATTACGACGCGCCTCCGCTTCGCATCTGCAACGGCACCGTCTGCCACAGTAAGCTGCTGTTTACGAAGGACGGAACGGGGCTGATAACCGCGGATATGCCCGCGAGAGCGGCGCATAACGGCGCCGGCAACCAGTTTGACGGCAGCGTTGTGAAGCTCGGCTGTATGCGTGTGTTCGACGTCGCCACCGGCGCGTTGAGATACGAGACCGAGATCGGCGGCGAGGGCAGGGGAACGGCGCTTTCGCCGGACGGCAGCCTGCTGGCCGTAGCGCTGCTCGACGGCAGATGCGTCCTGCTCGAAACCGAAACCTTCACCGTGCTCGCTCACCTCGAATGCGGCGCCGCGCAGGCGCGCGGAGTCGCCTTCTCGTCGGATTCCTCTATGCTCGCGGTGACTGACGAGCGCGGCGGGATATACCTTTTCAACGTCGCGGATAAAACCCTTATCCGCAGAATGAACACGCTGAAAAACACGAGCATGACCTCCGTGCGCTTCTCCGCGGACGACAAAAAGCTGCTCGTCAACTCCTCCGATAACTGCGCCCGACTTTACGACGTCGAAAGCGGAGAATTGCTGAAAATACTCGGAGGCTTCTCGCAGGCGGCGCACATAGCGGAGTTCTCTCCGGACGGAAACCGCATCGCCGTCGCGAGTCTCGACGGCAGGGTTAAGATCTACGACGCCGACGGCAGCTACCGCCGCACGCTCGTCACGTCGATGACGGAGCACAACGGACACGTTTTCTCGATGAAGTTCTCACCGTCCGGCGAATACGTTTACGCCACGACCTACACCTTCCCGAAGGCGCTCCACCGCTGGAGCGTGGACGGAGAATCCGGTCCCGCGTCCGTCGCCTACGACTGCGACTTTTTCTATAAGATAACCGACGGCGAGGCTACCGTTACCGGTTACCGTGGCAACGACAGAAACATCGTCGTTCCGGAAACGCTCGGCGGCTGCCCCGTCACGGTGATAGGCGCCGCGGCGTTCGGCGGCATGGGCAACTACGCGAAAAACGTGAGCATAACGCTCCCGTCGACTTTGAAGCGCATCGAAACGGAGGCGTTCCGCAACTGCTGGACGCTCCGCGAGCTTATCCTGCCCGAAGGACTTGAGTATATCGCCAAAGAGTCGATCCACGGCTGCAAGCAGCTTACGGAACTTGTCATTCCGGATTCCGTGACATTTATCGGCGAAGACGCCTTCGACTGGTGCCACGGATTGCGGAAACTCGTTATCGGCAGCGGTATGAAGACCGTTCCGTCCGGCATCTGCGGAAACGTCCGCGCGCTGAAAGAGGTTATCCTGCGCGAAGGTGTCGAACGCGTCGAATCGGACGCGTTCGGAACAGCTCCGCTGGAAAAACTGCGTTTCCCGTCGACAATGACGGACTGCGCGGACGATGCGTTCGCGAGCCGTAACGTCAAGGTTTACGGCGCGCGCGGGAGCTACGCGGAGACCTTCTGCGCCGGGAACGCGGCCTGCGTTTTCAAAGAGCTTATCCGCGGCGACGTCGACGGCGACGGGCTGATAGGCGTTACTGACGCTCTCGAAATGCTACGTATTTCACTGGGAATAAAAAGAACGGATATTGATACCGCTGAAAAAATGGATATGGACGCCGACGCGGCGCTGACAGTCTCGGACGTGCTGTTGATAATGCGGGCGGCGGCGCATATACAGTAATTGAGAGGAAAGAAAAATGGCTGTAAGACAAATAATAGAATTCGGGGACGAAACGCTTCGCAAGCGCGCACGCGAGGTCGACAAGATCGACGCGAGGATAGAAACGCTTGTGGTGGATATGAAAGAAACGATGGCGCTCGCCAACGGAGTCGGTCTTGCCGCTCCGCAGGTGGGGGTGCTTCGCCGCGTCGTTATCGTCGATCTTGAGGATATCGGCGTCGTTGAGCTGATAAACCCCGTAATTACCAAAAAATCGGGGCATCAGGAGGATATCGAGGGATGCCTTTCATATCCGGGCGAGTACGGCATTACCAACAGACCTATGAACGTGACCGTCGAGGCGATGAACCTCGCCGGCGAAAAGGTGAAGTATTCCGTCAGCGGTCTCTCGGCGAGGGCTGTGTGTCACGAGGTCGACCACCTCGACGGCAAGCTCTTTATAGATTGCGTCGTGCGTATGCTCGATCCGGACGAACTGAAGAGCGATAAAAAGGAGTAATTCGTTTGAGAATCGTTTTTATGGGCACGCCGGACTTTGCCGCCGTTACCCTTAAAGAGCTTGTAGCCCGCGGCTTTGACGTCTGCGCTGTCATAACTCAGCCGGACAGAGTCAACGCACGCGGCAACAAGGTCGTTCCGGGCGCGGTAAAGACATACGCGGAAAGCGTAGGGCTTCCGGTATACCAGCCTATCTCGCTGCGCAACGGAGAAGGGGAGGAAATATTCAAAGAGTTTTCTCCCGACGTCGCCGTCGTCGCCGCCTACGGCAAGATCCTGCCGGCGTCGCTTCTGAAACTGCCGCGCCTCGGCTGCGTGAACGTCCACGCCTCGCTGCTCCCGAAATACAGGGGCGCGTCGCCCATACAGACCGCGATCGTCAACGGCGAAACGGTCACCGGGGTGACGATAATGCAGCTCGACGAAGGCATGGATACCGGCGATATGCTCGCCGTCCGCGAGGTTGAAATACCTCCCGAAATGACCGCCGGAGAGCTTTTCGACGCGCTTGCGCCGGTCGACGCGGAGCTTCTCGCGGAAACGCTGATAAAGCTCGACGCAGGTGAAATAATACCCGTGAAGCAGGACGGTAGCATAGCGACCTATGCGCCTATGATCTCGAAAGAAGCGGCGGTCATAGACTACGGCAAAAGCGCAAAAAGCGTCGTCGACCTGGTGCGCGGGCTCAATCCCAACCCGGTCGCGCGGACCGATATAAACGGCAGCAGACTCAAGGTATACAAAGCCGCCGTCGGCGAAAAGACCTCGCGTCCCGCCGGAGAGGCTTACGAAAAAGACGGTATGATCGCCGTCGCGTGCGGAGACGGCAGGGAAGTGTTCCTGACGGAGGTGCAGGGCGAGGGCGGAAAGCGCATGGATTCCGCCGCGTATCTGCGCGGCCATCCGATTTTTAACGGGGAGTGATCATATGGGTTGGTATATTGACAGTTGGTATTTCATTCTTGTTGTTCCGGCGCTGATATTCATGCTCATAACGCAGATAGTCGTCAAGTCGGCTATCAGCAAATACGGGCAGGTGCGCACCGCGAGAGGAATAACCGGCAGAGAAATGGCGGAGATGATCCTTTCCGCGAACGGCATCCTCGACGTTCGTATCGAACGCCTGCAGAGCAGCGACGGCGACCACTACGATCCGAAGTCGAAGGCGATACGCCTGTCGGCGGACGTTTTTGACAAGAACTCGGTGACCGCCGTGGGCATCGCCGCGCACGAAGCGGGGCATGCCGTTCAGCACAATATCGGGTATTTCCCGCTGCGGATACGTAACTTCGTCATCCCGATAACGCAGTTTGTTTCGTGGCTGCCCGTACCGCTGCTTATAATCTCGGTCATCGTTTCCAACGAAAACGCGAGTATGATACTTTTCAAGACCGCGTTCATCATACTGTTTGCCGGGTTGTTCGTGCAGCTTATCACTCTGCCGGTGGAGTTTGACGCTTCGCGCAGAGCGATGTCCGCGATCCGTTCGCATAACGTCCTTGCGGAAGCCGAAGCCGTCGGTGCCAGAAAGGTGCTGACCGCGGCCGCAATGACCTACGTCGCGGCGTTTTTCGTAACGCTTATGAACATTATCCGTTTGCTGATGATATTCGGCAGGAGAAGCGACTGATGACCGATGCACGCGTCTGCGCCTATAAGGTGCTGAAAGCAGTTTCCGTGGGGGGCGCGTTCTCGCCCCGTGCGCTCGACGCCGAGATAAAGGCTGCTGAGCTTTCGGAGCAGGACGCGGCGCTTGCCGCCAATATCGTGTACGGAACGCTCGAGCGCGAGTCGCTGCTCGACGCGTATATAAAGCGCGAGCTGGCGCGGAAGGGTAAGCTCCGTCCGGAAATCTCCGTTATACTGCGGCTTTCCGCGTATCAGATACTCTTCTGTGACAAGATACCGGCGTATTCGGCGATAAACGAGGGTGTAGAGCTCGCGAAATCGGTAGATTTCCATGCCGGCGGATTTGTCAACGCCGTGCTGCGGAATATCGACCGCCACCGCGGCGAAGGCGTTCTGCCGGACGCGAAAGCCGATCCGGTCGGATACCTTTCGCTTCGCTATTCCGTAGAGAACTGGATAGCGGAGGAATGGATAAAGGAATACGGCTTCGCCGCCGCTGAAGCGATACTCGCCGCGTCGGAGGGCAGACCTCCGCTGACGATCAGAGCAAACACGCTGAAAACCGACGCCGAGCGCCTCGCGCCTTTGCTTGAAGCGGAAGGCGTGAAGACGGAAAAACACCCGCTCGTTCCCGATATGCTTACCGTTTCCGGAACCGGAAGCGTCGACGGACTCGCCGCCTACCGCGGCGGATTGTTTCACGTTCAGGACGCGGCGTCCGCGTTCTGCTGCGAAGTGCTCGGCGCGCGGCCGGGCGAGCGCGTTTACGACGTTTGCGCCGCGCCGGGAGGCAAGAGCTTCACGATCGCCGAGATGATGAAAAACGAAGGCGAGCTTCGCTCGTTTGACATAAGCGAAAAGAAGGTCGGACTTATTCGCGAAGGCGCTGAACGCCTCGGGATAAGCATACTTACCGCCGCCGTCCGCGACGCATCGAAGGGCGCCCTGCCGGAAGCGGACAGAGTGCTCTGCGACGTGCCGTGCTCGGGGCTCGGCGTTATACGCAAGAAACCGGAGATCCGCCGCAAACGCGCCATGGACGTCGCGGCGCTGCCGAAGATACAGACCGCGATACTCGAAAACTCCGCCCGCTGCGTCCGCAAAGGCGGCACGCTCGTCTATTCCACCTGCACGCTGTTGCGTGCGGAGAACGAAGCGGTAGTCGAGGCGTTCATGGCGGAAAACGGCGGCTTTGCGCCGTTGCCGTTTGCAACTCCCGACGGGAGAGAGGATTGGCGCGTCACGCTTCGCCCCGACCTGAACGGTACGGACGGATTTTTCGTTGCGAGAATGGTAAAAATATGACGGATATCAAATCTTTGACATTTGACGAGCTTTCCGCGGCGCTTGCCGCCGAGGGCTGCGAAAGCTACCGGACGGAGCAGATTTTCCGCTGGCTTTACAAAGACAGAGTCGCTTCCTTCGCGGAGATGACGAATCTGTCCGCAAAGCTGCGCGAAAGGCTCGCGGAGCGATTCTTCATATCCGCTCCGGAAATCATCCGCTCACAGATCTCGTCCGACGGTGAAACAGCGAAGCTGCTTTACGGACTTGCGGACGGCAACGCCGTCGAAACCGTGTTGATGAAGTATAAGCACGGCTGCACAGTCTGTATTTCCACTCAGGCGGGATGCCGTATGGGCTGCCGCTTCTGCGCGTCCACCAAGCGCGGATTGAAGCGGAACCTTTCTGTTTCGGAAATGCTTGACCAAATAATCTTTACAGAGAGAGAATTGTGTGTTAAAATATCAAATATAGTAATGATGGGCACGGGCGAGCCGCTGGATAACTTCGATAACGTGATCAAGTTTATAGCGATGGCGACCGACGAGCGATGCCTCGGGTTAAGTATAAGGGGTATATCGCTTTCGACGTGCGGGCTGGTCGAGCGCATAAAGCAGCTTCGGGAAATGCGGCTCGGGCTGACGCTCTCGCTGTCTCTTCACGCGCCGAACGACGAGATCCGTCGTCAGATAATGCCTGTTGCCGTGAAGTATGATATGAGCGGCCTGCTTGCGGAAGTGAAAGAATACGCGGACTACACGAAACGCCGCGTCGCGATCGAATACACACTAATAAAAGACCTGAACGATTCCGATGAAAATGCGAGAGAGCTCGCTTCAAGACTGCGCGGGATGATGGTCCACGTCAACCTCATACCGTTGAATCCGTCTGAGGAGTGCGAATGGAAGAGGCCGTCTCCGGCGCGGATAAACGCGTTTCTAAACGTGCTCGGGCGCGAGCATATCAGCGCGACTGTCAGACGCGAGCTCGGAACGGATATAGACGCCGCCTGCGGACAGCTCAGGCTGCGTTACGAAGATGAAGAAAAGCGCACCGGCGCTCGAAAGGAGTGATATGCCATGCGGGTATACGGAGCAAGTGATATAGGGCTTGTCCGCAAAGAGAATCAGGACGCGTTCGTAATGGGCGAAAGGGACAATTTCGCTTACGCCGTTGTATGCGACGGTATGGGCGGCGCAAACGGCGGAGCCGTTGCGTCGGACATCGCCGCGGATATAGTCGCCAAGCGTATCTCCGTCGCGGGAAAGAATTCGGATCTGAAGTATGTGCTTCTTTCCGCTGTCGACGCCGCGAACATAGCGGTTTTTGAAAAATCGAAGGAGGTAGACTCCCTCGAAGGTATGGGCACCACGATAGTTGCGGCTGTCGTCCGTGACGGAACGCTCTATCTTGCGCACGCCGGCGATTCAAGGGCGTATCTTTTTAACGGCACGGAGCTTGAACAAATCACCCGCGACCACTCGGTCGTGCAGGAACTGCTTGAAAGCGGCGATCTTACGCCGGATCAGGCGCAGACATATCCAAATAAAAATCTTATAACCCGGGCGCTCGGCGTTGCGCCGCTGCTTGACGCGGACTACACCGAATACTACCTGCCTAAAAACTATTCCATATTGCTTTGCACCGACGGAGTCACAAATCTGGTGGACGGCACGGAGCTTGCCGGCTTCATGGAAAAGCCGCCGGATGAAGCGGTCAAAGGTATAATCGATCTCGCCGTTGAGCGCGGCGGAACCGACAACGCCACCGCAGTCGTGATAAGCAGTGATTCAATGGAGGGTTGCTAAATGGACAAATACCTCGGAGTAAGATTAGACAACAGATACGAGATCCGTGAGGTCATCGGCGTAGGCGGTATGGCTATCGTATACAAGGCGTACGACCGCTTCGCGGAGAGAAACGTGGCCGTTAAGATACTGAAGGATGAGTTCGCGGAGGACGAGGAGTTCCGCCGCCGCTTCAAGAACGAGTCCAGAGCTATAGCCATGTTCTCGCATCCGAATATCGTCAGCATATACGACGTCGGTTCGGGTGACGGGCCTCAGTATATCGTGATGGAGTATATCAACGGCATAACGCTCCAGCAGTATATTGACGTCAAAAAGGTCCTCCCGCTGCACGACGCCATCGCCATTATGGAACAGACGCTCAAGGGCATACAGCACGCGCATGAAAGGGGAGTCGTCCACCGCGACCTGAAGCCGCAGAATATAATGTTGCTCGAGGACGGCACCGTAAAGGTGACGGACTTCGGTATAGCGCGTATGGCGTCCGTTGACACAAAGACCATGAGCGAGATGGCGCTCGGTTCGGTCCATTATATCAGCCCGGAGCAGGCGTCCGGCAATGAGACTGATTTCAAGGCGGATATCTATTCTCTCGGCGCGATATTCTACGTGCTCACGACGGGGAAGTACCCGTTTGACGGCGATACGCCGGTCTCGATCGCGCTGCAGCACGTCCAAAAGCAGCCGGACAACCCCAGGATGATCAACGACACCATCCCGATCGGCATCGACCAGATCATAATGAAGGCGATGCAGAAGTCGCCGGATAAGAGATTTGCGTCCGCGGCGGATATGATAAAGGATATCCAGGCCGTGAAAAACGATCCCGACGTCGTGTTTGATTACGACCTGACCGAGGAGGCCGCAAAGACGCGTTATTTCGGGAAGATTAAGCCGGATACCGATAAAAAAAGCTCAAAGACGCCGTCTTTTGTGCCTATACTGATCGCAATAACCGCAGTTCTCGTTATTGCGGCCGTGATCCTCGTCATTATGATCGCCTCTCGCGGAGGTGACAGCGCCGTCGTAATACCGGATTTCAAAGGAAAGTATTACAGCGACGTGGTCAACGATACGCAGTATACCAACAAGTTCGTATTCATAGAGCAGAATAAGGTCTGGAGCGACGAATACGAAGAGGGGCAGATAATCTCCCAGCAGCCGAAGGACGGCACGGAGGTCAACACGGACGGTTACCGCATCTATCTTACCGTCAGCAAGGGCGTTCAGAAGGTCGAGGTACCGGACGTCGCGCAGCTTTCGTATCAGGCCGCAAAGGCGGAGATACAGAAAGCGAACCTGACCTGCGTCGAAGAGAAAAAATCGGACGACGACGTGGCGGAAGGTCTTGTCATCGGAACCGATCCGAAGAAGGGGACGCCTGTCAAGGTCGGCGAAGAGATAACCGTTTACGTCAGCACGGGCCCGGCGGTAAGTCCCGTTGACGTCGTAAACGTCGTCGGACTTACCGAATCGGAAGCGGAGAAGAAGCTGAAGGACGCCGGACTCGATAAGGGCGTTGTAACTACCGCTGCCTCCGAAAAAGCCGCGGGCACGGTCATTGCGCAGAGCCCCGACAAGGGTACGCTCAATCAGGGCGACAAGGTCGATCTGACGATTTCGGACGGCACGCTTGCCGTAAAGGAAGTCAAGTATACCTTTGAAGTGCCCGAGATATACAAGGATTACTCAAGCTTCAATGTCGACATCTACACCGTCAAGGAAAAGTCCGGCGAGAAGGAGTCCGTACTGCGCCTTGTGGACGTCAACTGCAGCTCGGACCGCGTTAAGAACGGTATCCAGGTCACGTTTACCGGCAACAGCGGAACAAAAGAGTGGGTGTTCAAGATAAACGAAGACGTCATAAAACAGGGCAAAGTCAATTTCGATAACGGTACCGTCAGCTTCAACTAAGGGCTGTTCCGGCGTGCGCCCGAAAAGGACGCGCGCCGGTTTTGATTCTGAATAACTGTCACACGGGAGGTCAATTATGAAGAAATTATTGTCAGCACTGATACTGTTGTGTATGATCGCCGGCGTTTTTGCGGGATCGTTCACGATAACTGCGTCGGCTTCGACGACGAAAGCCGAACTCGAACAGAAACTTATCGAGGCTCGCGAGCTTTATTTCTCCGGCGGAAGCGAGCAGACGAGAAAGTATCTCTACGGTAAGATCCTTGCCGCGGATTCCGTTGTGCTGGATGATTCCGCGGCGCAGGCGGAGATAGACGACGCCTACAGCCGCCTTTCCGCGGCGATCGAAGGTTTCGTGCCGATGGAAATATCCGACAGAATCGACCTCAACGGCGTCGATAAGTGGACGGGCGAGCAGATCGAAAGAATGGGACATTTCGGTATTGCTTCGCAAATCGTCACCGACGTCAAGCCGGCCGGCGCGTCGCAGTCGCTGAAGCTGACGGCGTGGGACAGTTACGTTATGTTCATCAACCGGCCCGGCGAAGACGGCGCTTATTCGCCGTTCGGAGTCGAGATGTATTTTTCCGACGGCCTTGCAATGTGGCTGGCTTCGGATAACTACGGCGCGGTCGGGAGCATCGAACTTTACGTCGGTAAAATGACCGCGGAATCGGAAGAAATGCTTTCGGTCTACGATATCCCCGTGACGAAAGAGGGCTACGTCTACGTTCCGTGGGAAATCTTCTATCCCGAAGTAACGACTCCCGATGCGAAGATAGACCTTTCCGGCGCGATGAACCTCATTGGCTTTGCCATCAACGGTGAAGCGGGTGCGAGCGTTTATATTTCCGACGTCCACGCTTTCAAGGAGACGATCGAAACCGACGACCGCGTATATGCGGAGGATCCTGTCGCCGCGTTTGATGAAATAGACAACGACCACGTTTACAAGATATCCGATCCCGCGACCGGCAAGGTCGTCGCCTGGGGTCCGGAGCTTACGGAAACCGTCTTCAAATCGCAGGCTTCCAGCACCAGACTGGACTGGACTTCATCTGATCAGTCCTTCTCGCTCAGCGACAGCAACAGCTGCGACGTTACGCAGCAGTGGCAGATTTACAAGATGCTGCGCAGCGGCGATTACAAGCTTATCAACCAGGGTACGTCCGCGTGTATGACACGCGGCAGGACTCTCGGCATTATCGAAAACGGCAGTCTTACGCTTGAACGGCACGAGGATCTCGACAACTCATATCAGAAGTGGAGCGTGACCGAGAGCAACGGCAGGTTTGTTTTCAAGAGCGGCAGCAAGTATCTCGGCGTAAGCTCCGGAAAGCCCGCGCTCGTCAGCTCCGCTTACGAATGGGACGTTATCAAGTGCATATCGGACGAATGGGTAGAGGTCTGGGGCGACGAATTCGACGGAAACTCGATAGACCGCACGAAGTGGAACGTCGCGAACGGTAAGGTGAGAGGCGACAGCGAGCCCGCGACATTCCGCGACGACCCCAACAATATCTACGTCAAGAACGGCGAGCTCGTTATCAGAACCGTAAAAGAGGATTACGGCAACTATCACGCTACCTCCGGTTATATGGATACGCAGGGTATCTACGGCGTTACCTACGGCAAGATCGAGATGCGTGCCAAGCTTACGGACGGCAAGCGTTCATGGCCGGCTTTCTGGTCGATGGGGCAGTACGGCAACTGGCCGTATAACGGCGAGCTCGATATGATGGAGTTCGATATAAGCGATAACGCCAGCGATCCGTACGCGATATACGGCACTAACCACTGGTTCGCGTATCAGGGCAACCTTAACGGCAACGATACGAGCAACGATTATATGCAGCACGTTGCGAAGGGAACTACGATATATAACGAGAACAAAGAGCCCTACGCTGATGATTACCACACATTCACGGTAGAATGGGATGAAACGCAGGCGCGCACCTACGTCGACGGCATGATGTATATGTCGATGCTGCTGAAGACGGACGAGCTCCGCTGGGGTTTCGGCGACAATCCTCACTATCTGATCGTCAACGTTTCCACCAAGGGGCCGGGCAACAATCAGATATACAGCGATATGGCGGACGAAACGTTTATGTACGTCGATTACGTCCGTGTTTACAAGCGCGCCGGCGAAGTTTCCGACGTTACCGCTTATGACGACGAAGTGCTCAATTCGTCGAAGGTTGTGACGGGCAGCGGCTGGATGTGCGCTCTCGACGCTTCTCCCGACGGCAGATACGTCGCGTCTTCCGACAGAGGCACGGTTTACCTTACCGACACGTCGGATAACTCGCTCATCAAAAGCAATTCCTGCGGATACAACGAGATCTCCAAGATACTCTATTCCGACGACGGCTCCAAGATCGCCGTAGCGTCGCGCGGGGATAAGGTGGTTATTCTTGACAGCCCCGCGCTGACGAGGAAAGCTACCGGTTCTTTCCCGCACGTATACGTCGAGGCTGTTGATTTCAGCAAAGACGGCAGCAAGCTATTCGCCGGAGGCAGGATCAGCGGAGAGGCGGACAGCTCGATCCCGAGCAAAGACGTTTCGCAATATGTTTATATAATGGATACGGCGACCGGCGCCGTTACGGAAGGCCCGTTTACCGGAACCAACATAAGGACTCTTAAGGTTTCGCCGGACGGCGCGAAGCTCGCCGCCGCCTGCGCAAACGGAAAGATAATCGTATACAGTATCAACGGCGGCGCGCTCACGGAATACGCGGTCTTTACCGATCATGTCCGCTGCGCCAGAGGTCTTGACTGGTCTCCGGACGGTCTGCTGCTCGCGACTACCGACGAGGGCGGTAAAATATTTGTATACGACGTCGATGCAAAATCGATGAAGTATGAAGCCGCGAATGTCAGCAGAGCCTCGATCCGCACCTGCGAATTCTCTCCGGACGGCAGCAAGCTGCTTGTCAGCGGCAGCGCTGACGGCGGCAGACTGTTTGACGCCGCGACCGGCAAGCTGATTTCCGTAATGGGCGGTTTCGGTCAGGCGGTCCCGACCGCGCATTGGTCTCCCGACGGGAATATGCTTCTGCTCATGAGCCTGGAGGGCTACGGCAGACTGTATACCGCAAACGGCGAATATCTCCGCACTCTCAACGGCAGACAGGAGGGCACCTACGCTATCCACAACGCCGTTTTCGCCGCCGGCGGAACAAAGATATACGGCATAACTTATCATAACAAAGCCAATACGCTTTGCTGGGATCTCGGTACCGGTAGCCTCGATACTTCTGAGCTCGAAGCGGCGCTTTGCGACGCGGCGGTCGCCAACCCCGCAGATTACTCCGCCCGCGCATGGGGCGTGCTCGAAGGCATACGCAATAAATACAAGAAGCTTACCCGTATTTACACCGCCGATCAGGCCGACGTTACCGCCGCTGCCGTAACCGTACGCTGCGCCCTCGCGCTGAAGGACAATGAGATCTTCGGTTTCAAGCCGTGGCAGACCTCCGATACGTCTCTTATGACTGTAACGACCTGTCGTGCTACGATGCGCGATACGTCGGATGAAGGAGTTACTCACAATTCGCTCTGCGTTTACTCCACGCGTACAAAGTGGGAGTTCAATAATAAGACCGGGGACGAGGTCATAAAGAATCCGTTTGTAGCCGATATGCGCGACTACAGCGGACTCAGATTCAAAACATACTCCACGAAAGCGGTAAACGACAGCGATATTCTCATCGGTTATACCGGCGAGGACGGCGATACGATCTACAAGTTCAACGTCGGCGCGATAGATACCGCCAAGATGGAAGTCGTCGCCCCGTTCGATCAGTTCGAGCGCGTCAGCGGCGACGGGCAGCTTGATCTTTCAAGACTTGAGATCATAGGCTTTACCGGTGCGGGCAAGTCCACTACCGGCGTATACTACTACGATCTGACCGCGTATCAGGATGAGGGCGAAATCCCCGTCGTCTTCGGCGTTGAAGAAGGCGGAGAATACGATCCGCCCGTCAGAATCACGTGGAGCGCCGGCAGGGGAGAACTGAACGGCCGCGACGTCGGATACGAAGTGACCGTCGACGAACCCGGCGACTATTTCCTGAAGGTTATCAACCTCGATAAAACCGTTACAGTCAGTTTCCGTGTGCGCGAGGGCGGAATGCCCGGCGATCTCGACGGCGACGGAGAAATAACCGTTTCCGACGTCCTGATCTGTCTCAGAGTCGCGGCGCGCCTTATGACGGTCGACGCTGACTGCGACGCCAACGGCGACGGAGAGGTGGACGTGGCCGATGCGCTCACGCTGCTTCGTATCGCGCTCGGTATCGTTCCTCAGGGGCACGGCATACGCGGTATAGCGCTGATATGCGACGCTCCCGTCGACGAATGGGACGCTTTCACCGGCGCGGCGTATAAAGCGATCGACGATTTCGGCGCAAAGAATCATATTTATTGCTCCACGTATTATCCGCTCGGCGACGATTTCGATAACGGCCGCCTGATCGACGACGCTTCGGCCGAAGGGTGCGACGTCTTCGTTGTGCTCGGCTTTATGATGACCGATCTCGTTGCGGAAAAAGCGCCGCAGTATCCGGACGCGAAGTTCATCTTGATCGACGTTTCGCGCGACGAGCTGCTCGAAGCGGCGGGGGAGAACGGCTTTGACTACGGTAACGTTCTCTGCCTGACCTATCGCGAGGAGGTCGCCGGATTCCTTGCCGGCTATGCGGCGGTTAAACTCGGATACAATAATCTCGGTTTCATCGGCGGAATGCCCATTCCCGCCGTTATGCGCTACGGTTACGGATTCCTGCAGGGAGCGGATGCCGCTTCGCGGGAACTGAGCATAACGGCGAACGTGAAGTTTGCCTATGCGAATTCCTTCGCTCCGTCGGAAGAGCTGACGGAAAAGATGTGCGCATGGTACGACGGCGGCGTGCAGGCGGTATTCGCATGCGGAGGAGGCATCTGCCTCTCCGTCGCCGAAGCCGCGCAGGAAAAGGGCGGCAAGCTGATCGGCGTCGACTCGGATCAGTCCGAGATGTTTGACGAAGGACTCGTCCTGACGTCCGCGGTAAAGGGCGTTTATCCGTCGGTTTTCAACAGCCTTGAAACGATAGAGGAAGGGAAGTGGGCCGACTGCGCCGGCCGGCACTTCATTCTCGGAGTCAACGACCCGCAGAATCCGGAGAACAACTTTGTCCAGCTGCCGTATGAGACAACTCAGTGGAATCAGACCTTCGGGCAGGAAGACTACGCGCAATTGATCTCGCTCCTGTGCGAAGGCGAACTGACCGTTTCCGACGAAATCGACGCCGCGCCGTCCGTTACTGCCGTGAGCGTCGAATACGTCGAGTTTTGAAGGGATGACGCCGTGATATACGCGCACATAGGTGAAAACGTCTTGGAGATAGAGCTTGCGAATAACTCGTCGGCGGAAGCCTTCGCCGACCTGCTTTCGCAGGGCGACGTAACCGTAGAAATGCACGATTACGGCGGCTTTGAGAAGGTCGGTCCGCTCGGCGCGACGCTTCCGAGAAACGACGAAGCGATAACCACTGCGCCCGGCGACGTCATTCTTTACCTCGGCAATCAGATCACGATATACTATGACGTCAACTCCTGGACCTTCACGCGCCTCGGCAGAGTAAGCGGCCTTTCGCAGAGCGAGCTGAAAGCCGTGCTGGGCGGCGGAGAAGTTATCGTCAGGTTTTCACTCACTCGCTGAACGAAGCGGGATAACAAAAAACGGACGGGCGCGGTGCGTCCGTCCGTTTTTGATTCACTTCAAAAAGGTAAATAAAAGGGGCTGCCTTTCAGCAGCCCCGTGCGTTGTTAGGTACAATCACAATTAAGAACCTTTCTCATATCCGCAACCTGCGGGACAAGCGGTAAATGTGAGTAACTCAGGTCTCCTTGGTGATTTCTCCTTTTCGCTTATTTTGGTCTTGTACGTCGACAGTGCGTCTTTGCTTTATTGCCCTAACGGGGCACCGCGGTATCCGCAAGGGGAGTGACCGCCGTCATTTCGCGTCAGACGGTTTCAACGAGAGCGCCGTCCGCACAACGCGCCGCCGACGTGGCGGTATTTGAGGTGTACATGGGAATCGCCCCCTTAACTTTCCGACGAAATATCCCTTCCGGGAGTCCGTCTGTTCTTTACGCTTATATAATAGCAGGTCATTTCCGAATTGTCAATAGTTTTTTTGAAAAAACTTTAATTTTTTTGTACAAAACGCCTACAAACGTTTTCCTCAGCTGTTTGACGGAAGAAAAACGGAGCATTTTTACCGTTATTCCGCTCTTTTCCGACATATATCAGGCGGAAATATCACCGATCAGTAATAATGTCACAATGCGACAAGAAAATAACATTAGTTTCTGATAATATATATACGAAAATGTGGTATTGTGCGCTGTTTTATGCGCTGATCGTAATTATCTCGGAGGAATACTGATGAAAACTGTGAAAAGAATCATTTCAACTGTTTTGTGTCTCGCTTTGCTCATTCCCGCGGCGGTAATACCGGCCGCGGCCGTCAGCACCGAAGAGCTTGAGGCGCTGTACGCGACTGCCGGCGCCCTGATTTACAGCGACGGCACTCACGCTTCGCGCAGGCAGCTCAAAGCCGCTTATGATACTGCCGAGGCTGTGATTTCACAAGGCAACGCTTTGAATTCCGACATTGTCTCCGCGACGTCGCTGCTCTCCGCCGCGATAGACGGATTTGTCGCCGTGGAAGCGCCGGAAAGACGGGAGATCGCAGGTATCGCCGCATGGGATGCCGCGACTGTTTCCTCCTTTACAGACACCTCCGGATGCGCGGTCTTCTTCGGTGAGGATGCCGACCGCCGCGCTGCCGTCAAGGTCGTTACGGCGGGGAAGGACGTCGCGTATTTCTCCAACGCTGCCTCCGACGCCGCGATAGACGGCGCTTCGGTTTTCACCGGTGACATTACCGACACCGCCGGTCTGCGTTTCCGTACAAGCTTCAACGATCTTTCTCTCGTCGAGAGCGTCAGCGTCTCCGTCGGAGTCAGGAGCGCCGACGGAAGGAAGACCTATACCGCCGTCGGCATCCCGGCCAAAAACGGTTACGTTGCCGTCGACTGGGAGTTCTTCTATTCCGATTACGATGCGATAGGGACCGGAGTCGACCTTGCGAACCTAAATTACGTTGCGTTCGCGTTCGAGGGAGTAAAGCCCGGCTTCATCGGCCTCGTTTCGGATCTCCACTGCTTTACCGAAAACATACTTGCCACCGAAAGGCCGGAGTACCGGGAGGTCAAAGCCGCTTCGATAATCTCCGGCAACTACTATAAAATCGTCGACAGCAACACAGGTCTCGCGCTTACGCTTTCGGAGCGCGTAACGGATACCGAGACGATGACCGCGACCGGGTATGAAAACCGCATAGTCAACAAACAGTCCGGTCTTTCCGTAACGATGGAAGCGAGAAAAGAGGATCCGCGGCAGGAGTGGCAGATCTACCGCCACAATGACGGCACGTTCAGGATCATCAACAAAGACAGTTCGCTCGCGCTCAGCGCCAGCTATTATGTTCTCAGCTACACAATCGACACGTCCGTACTGAACCTCAGCGATACCGCGCAGGAATGGAGAGTAGCAAGATCGTCAAACGGTTTCAAGATTTCCGTTTCGTCTGCGAGCGCGTATTATATGAATTACAGCGGCGGAAACCTGAAAGCGTCCGGCGTGCAGCAGGTTTGGGACGTCTATGAATGCGTCCGCGGCGAATGGAATCAGGTTTGGAACGACGAGTTCGACGGCGACTCCATCGACCGCAGCAAGTGGACCGTATACGATGCTAAAAACCGCGGCGACACCGAGCCGGTCTATTTCCGCGACAACGAAAACAACGTCTGCGTCAGTGACGGCGACCTTATCATACGCACTAAGCGCGAAAACTACCTCGGCTACCCGACGACCGGCGCGTATCTGACCACCGAAGGGCATTATTACACGTCCTTCGGAAGGTTTGAAATGCGCGCGAAGCTGGCAGTGGGCGCGTGGATCTGGCCTGCGTTCTGGCTTCAGGGCGCTCCTCCTTCCAACTGGCCGCAGAACGGTGAAATCGACGTTATGGAGCTTGTCGGCGGCGGCAAAGAGGATTCCAAGCTGTACGGGACCTTCCACTGGCTCTCGGACTACGCGGACGGCAGCAGGGAGTTCGTCAAGGGCGTCGAATTCTATAACAAAAACAACGTCAGCCTCGGCGACGATTACCACACCTACGCCGTTGAATGGGAACACGACCAGATGCGTATCTACTTTGACGGTATGCAGTATGTATCCCTGAATCTGACCTCCGACAGCGAACGCTGGGGCTACGGCGATCTGCCGCATTATATTACTCTCAACACCTCGATCAGAGGCCCCGGGAACGATGAGATTTACCCTGATACCGCGGACGAATCGGAGTTTATCATTGACTATGTGCGCGTATCCAAGCGCTCGGGTGATATGTCCGCTTCCACGGAGACCGCTGATTCCGCGCCGATAGAAGGGCAGAAAATATACGCAGGCATAATCGACGATGTGAACGTAGCGGCTTCGCCGGACGGCAACTTCTTCGTCGTCACCAACCGCTACGGCGACGTGAACCGGTTCAACGCCCGCACCGGCGAAAAGCAGAGTGCGGACGTAAACGACAGTACGGTCTTCTCCGCGCTCAAATACTCTCCGAGCGGCAGATTCATTGCCGCGGGTTCGAGGATGAGCGGACTTGTCATTTATAAGAATTCGGATTTGTCAAGCAAATCCCGTGCGACCGTGAACGGGCTTTACTTCGAGTCACTGGCGTTTTCCGCCGATGAAAGCACTATCTACGCAGGCGGCAGAAACGACAACCAGGCCGGTGGCGCGTCAGATAACAAGTATTTATACGCCTTCGGAACGTCGTCGGGCTCCCAGCGCGGCAAGGTGTATATCGGCTCCGACGTAAGAAGCATAGCCGTTTCCGATGACGGAAAGTATATCGCTGCCGGAACTTCCTCCGGAAAGATTTACGTCGTCGACGCGGATACTCTTGCGATAGAAGGCGAATGCGAAATGGAGGCGGTTGTCCGCAGCCTTGCTTTCATTCCGAGCAGCGATCGTTTTGCCGCTTCGGACGAGGCGGGTAATATAAAGGTGTTCGACGCTGAAACGCGCGGCGTTGTGATGACTCTCGATAACCCGGACGGCGCGTCCGTCTCATCGATAGAAATATCGCCTGACGGCAGCCGCCTTGTCGCGACTTCGACCGACAATAACGCAAGGCTTTTCGACCTCGGCAGCGGACGTCTCATCCAGCTGCTCGACGGCTTCACTCAGCAAACCACCGCCGCGAAGTTCTCCCGCGACGGCAACCGCATCGTAGTTTCCTCTCTTGACGGCACCGTCCGCGTTTACAGCGACTGCGGCGGACTGCTTTACGTTCTCAATGTGACCGCCGGAACGAAGAAGGGGAACAGCATCGCTGACGTTGCGATCTCCGGCGACGGGACATCGGTAATGGCGGTGCCGATACAGAATAACGACAGCGTTTTCTTCTGGACGCTGCCGGGGATGGCGGATAAGACGCCTCTTTATAACGCGATAAACGCCGCGTCCGATATCGACTATTCCGAATATACCCACGAGAGCGTGGCGGCGCTGCGCGAAGCGATGGAGAGCGCGAACGCGCTGCTCCGCGGTCACAAGGCTGACGCCTCGGAGATTGCCGCGGGCGTCGCGCTGATAAACAACGCCGCGAACCATCTCGTCAAGCTTCCGGGAGGCGAAGTCGTTCTCAACGGCTTTGACGGCTGGACCTCCGAAGACGTCGCGGCCATGAGCTCAACGAGAGCCACGCTGAGCCTCACGTCCTCGTCCGTTTCGATAACGCCGAACGTCAGACAGTCGCTCTGCATCAGCGCCGGCTCCACTACGACGTGGACTATGTATAACACCACGAGCGGGGGAGAGATTTCCGGCCGCAACCCGTTCGGAGCCGACCTTTCCAACAGCGACGGCATCTCGATCTGGGCGAAAGGACTGACGAAGGAACAAAACAACGGCAAGATATTCATCGGCCACACCGGCGTTGAAGGAAGCTTCTTGTTCAGCGCTTCGCTGCCGACGATAACGACCTCCGGCGGCTATATCAACATACCTTTTTCCGATTTCACATACGTTTCCGGCGAAGAGACGCTTGACCTGACGAAGCTGAACACCATCGGCTTCTCCGGCAAGGGCGCGAAGGGAATGTTCGTCTTCACCGAGCTGACCGCGTACACCGAAGCGGGCGCAATGCCCGTGGTCACCGGCGTTACCGACGGTGCGGCGTATAACATAACCGGCGCCGAAGCTCCGTCCGCGAACTGGGACAGCGGCATGGCGTTCCTCGACGGCGAATACTACGTCGCCGGAACTCCTATCACGGAAACGGGCGAGCATACGCTCGTCGTTAATAACCACGGCACCGAAGCGACCGTGACGTTTACGGTTACCGATAATACGCCGATTCCCGTTATAACCGGCGTCGCCGAACGGCAGGTCTTTGACCTTGCAAACGGCGAGAGCGCGTCCCCCTCGTGGAACGTCGGCTCAGCGACGCTGAACGGCGAAGCGTATAACGGCGCGGCGATCAACAAGGTCGGCGAGTACACGCTGACCGTGACGAACGGCTATAAAAAAGCCTCCGTGTTCTTCATCGTCGTCGACACGTCCGAGAACCAGTCGGTATACATGAAGGGCGATATGGACAAGGACGGCGAAATAACGGTCGCGGACGCGCTGAAAGCGCTGCGCATCGCGGCGAAGCTCGCTCAGCAGACCGACGAGGATGTTATGATCGGCGACACGGATAACGACGGCGAGATCACCGTCGCAGACGCCCTCAAAATCCTCCGCGTCGCCGCGAAGCTCGCGGACGCGGCAAGCCTCGGAGAATGAAATAATTATCGCATAGCAAAAGCCCTCCCGAATTTCGGGAGGGCTTTTGATTAAGTTATACGCTTTTATTTTGCGTCTTCGGTCCTGATATCTACTCTGCGGATCTTGCCGCTTATCGTCTTCGGCAGCTCGTCTACGAACTCGACGATGCGCGGATACTTATACGGCGCGGTGTGCGTCTTGACGTAGTTCTGAACTTCCTTCTTCAATTCGTCGCTTCCGGCGGTGCCCTTCGTCAGCACTATCGTCGCCTTGACGACCTGGCCGCGGATCTCGTCCGGAACAGCGGTGACGGCGCATTCGAGCACGTAGGGGAGCTCCATGATGACGCTCTCGATCTCAAAAGGTCCGATGCGGTAGCCGGAGGACTTGATCAGATCGTCGATGCGTCCGACGTACCAGTAATAGCCGTCCTCGTCGCGCCACGCGGTGTCGCCGGTGTGGTAGACGCCGTCGTGCCACGCTTCCGCGGTCTTCTCGGCGTCGCGGTAGTATTCGCGGAAGAGTCCGACGGGAACGCGCCTGTCGGTGCGGATAACTATCTCGCCGATCTCGCCGACCTTAGTCGGCTTGCCGTCCGGCAGGACGATGTCGACGTCGTACTGCGGAGTGGGCTTGCCCATGGAGCCGGGCTTCGGCACCATGCCGATGAGGTTGGCTACGGTCAGCGTCGTCTCGGTCTGCCCGAAGCCTTCCATTATCTTCAGCCCGGTCGCGTCGTAGAAGCGGTCGAAGACCTCGGGGTTGAGGGCTTCGCCGGCAACGGTCGCGTACTGCAGGGAGGAGAGGTCGTATTTCTTCAAATCTTCTTTTATAAAGAAGCGGTACATCGTCGGAGGCGCACAGAAGGTGGTGATGTTATACCGCTTGAAAAGCGGCAGTATATCGTCCGCCTTGAACTTCTCGAAGTCGTAGGTGAAAACGCCGGCTTCGCAGAGCCACTGGCCGTAGAACTTGCCCCAGAGCGCCTTCCCCCAGCCGGTATCCGCAATCGTGAAGTGCAGACCGTCGGGGTTGACGTTGTGCCAGTAGTGCGCGGTAACGAAGTGGGCGAGAGGATAGGTGAACTTGTGGGCGGCGATCTTCGGATAGCCCGTCGTGCCGGAGGAGAAGAACATCAGCATGATGTCCTCCGCCTTCGAGTCGTTGTTCTCGCGCGGGAAGACCGTCGGGAACGCCTTCATCTCGCCGTCGAGGAAATGCCAGCCGGGGTATTCTCCGTCGGCGACGACCTTGATCTTCAGTTCGGGGCAGGTCTCCGCCGCGAGGTCGGCCTGATGCGGCCCGTCGCAGTCCGCGGAGCAGATTATGGCTGAAACGCCCGCGGTCTTGAAGCGGTATTCGTAATCCTTCTTGACGAGCAGGTGGGTGGCGGGTATGGCGATCGCGCCGATCTTGTGCAGCGCGAGCATGCAGAACCAGAAGTGATAGTTGCGCTTGAGCACCAGCATAACGCGGTCGCCCTTTTTGACGCCGAGGGAGCTGAGGTAGTTCGCCGCCTGCGACGAAAGCTCGGACATCTCCTTGAAGGTGAAGGTGCGCTCGTGCTTTTCGCTGTCGAGGTGGAGCATGGCGCGTTTGCCGGGATGGCGCTTCGCCAGCTCATCCACGACGTCGAACGCGAAGTTGAAGTTATCCTTGTGCTTGAAGTTTATTTCTTTCAGCGCGCCGTTCTCGTCCTCTGTGACGTCGATGAAGTCGCGCCAGATCTGGTCGTCCTGCGCTTCCACGCTGCGGCGGCTGACTTCGCCCGTGAGGCCTTCGTGCGCATTGTATTCCTGCGCGTGTCCGGCGGGATCCATGACGATTGCGACGAATTCGCAGTCGCCGTCCCCCGCGGCGATCATTCCGTGGGGAGTCAGACTGTCGTAGAATACGCTGTCGCCTTCATAGAGGTAATCGACGTGGTCGCCTATCTGTACCTTCAAGCTGCCCTTGAGTATGTAGTCGAACTCCTCGCCGGCATGCGAAGCCAGCGGGATTGGCTTATTCTGCGCTTCCGCGTCGTATGGCGCGCGCACCCAGAACGGCTCTGAAAGGCGGCTCTTGAAGTTCGCGGCGAGGTGGTTATACTTGAACCCCTTGCGGCGCGCGATGGGGAAGCCCTCGCCCTTGCGGACGATGGCGAACGCGGAAAGCTTCGCGTTTTCGCCGGTCAGCAGGTCGGCGATGTCGACTCCGAACGTTTTGGCGCACTTGTGGAGGAAAGTGAATGAAAAATCGCTTTCTCCGTTTTCGCAGCGGACGTAATCTTCAACAGATACGCCCGTAATTATGGCCATTTCCTCCGGCGTCTTACCGATAATTCGACGCAGCTCCTTGATACGTTGAGCGGTTAGGGCAAGCTGATTGTCCATTTTGTTTCCTCCTTTTTAGATTTTTGGTTTTTGATATTCACGCGCTTGCGCGTAAACTATTTTCCGATTATACTCTTTGTTTTTTGGCAAGTCAAGCGTTAAAGTGATAAAAAAGAAAAAATCCCCCGCCGGAGCGGGGAATTTGAACTCTTTGTCAGTTTTTCCGTAATATATCCAGAGTGTGATGTGAAGCGCCGATAAGATCCTGACGCTCGCAGACGGCGAAGTGATAATCCATCCACTTTCCGAACGTCTCGTCGTCCATGGCGTCTATCAACTCCCGTTTGTAATTCGTCGCTCCGTCCGCGGCGACAAGCTTGATTCGTTTCACCGGCGCTTCGGCGTCGAGCGCGGCGATGTCTTCTGTGCGGACAAGTTCAAAAACGTCCTTCGGCTCGCTGATGCAGTGCCAGTCCGGAGTCAGCATATTGAGCTCCGTCACTTCGCGCAGATTGTTCAGGCCGAAAACGTACTGAATGACGGTCGGCTCGTTCATGCAATAAGCTACGAGGACGTATCCGCCGGACTTCGTCACGCGCACGGCTTCTGAAAGCGCTCGCAGTTTATCTTCTTTCGTATACAGGTGATACATCGGGCCGAGCAGCATGGTCAGGTCAAACGAATCGTCGTCAAACTCGGAGAGGTCCAGCGCGTTTCCGCGGATCGCGGTGATGCGTTCCGTGCCGTCAAGTTTGGATTTCAACACGTCGAGGTTGCGCTCGACAAGTTCTACAGCCGTCACGTTGAAGCCCTGCTTTGCGAGAGTTACGCTGTATCTTCCGGTCCCGGCTCCGACTTCGAGTATCGCCGGATCGGTAACGCCGGCGAGGCACTCGCGCACGTACTTCAAAGTAGTCAGATATTCAACCTGTCCGTGACGGGAAAGAAGACGCCCGTCTTCGTCGTAGTCGTTGTAGTATTGTTCAAGATAATCCATAGCTTTCACCTGCAGAAATATGGTGTTATATTCTATATTTCATGTGTGAGACTTACAAAACGAATGGAAATCAAGATAAGAATAGATATTTGTACGCGAGTTATATCCCGACAAAACTGGATTTGTTTTTATCTATGCTTTTCTAATCGTAAAAGACCTTCTTCATCCGGTACGCTGATTCCGTTTTTGTATGTGTATCCCATTTTTATATAAAATGGAGTTGCGGTGATAGAGGCGGGTATTTCAATTCTGTTCGCGCGCAGGAAGTATTCGTCTTTTTCCAAGGTTTCAATTATCTTTCTTCCGATTCCTTGACCCTGATAATCGGGTAAAACGAAGATGGTAAATAAACTGCTTTCATCCACTTTATCCCAGTAAGGGCCTATGGCTCCACAGCCCACGATCTTGTTCTCATCGCACGCAACGTAAAAATGAGTCCATTCTGCTCGCTTCAGGATTTTGTTCGGTTGCAATCTTTGAACTTCGTTTTCAATATATTCTTTAGGATAATCTTTGATATTTACTTCTCTAAGCGTCTTGATAATTAAATCAGACACCTCTTTTGAATCAGTTTGCAAAAACCTTCTAATAATCATATCTTCCTCCGTAAGTCCGGATTTGCCGAGATTCTATCACATTCTTTCGCTCTTTTCTTTCATGGTTTTTATAGATGAAATAAGCATTCGTCTGATAGCGCCGCAATCGTTTTGTATCGGTTTGTATGTTTGTTCGTTCATATATCCGGTTTCAAACAGCAATTCAAGCCAATACTCAGTTTCATATACTTCTTTTAATGATATCTCAAATTTTGATATAAAATCTTTTGTACCCTGTGCGTACTGCGCCTCGTAAATGTTTGCGCCGATTGATGTGCCGCTTCTGAGCAGTTGATTAGTCAGTACGGATTCGCGGCGTTCTTGCTTGATGGATCTGCAAAGAACAACAATCTGTTTCGCAAAATCCTTGGATTTGTCGCGGAGAACGCTATCGGACATTGTAATCACCTCGTATAAAGTATAGCATAAGACTTGTATTATTTCAAGTTATATTGCCGTCTTTGACGGCAGTTATATTGATCCTGCGGATCAGTTATATTGCCTCTGCGAGGCAGTTATATTATATTCGCCTTGCTATATTCAAACTGCGCGTAGCGCAATATCACTCGCGAAGCGAATATAACTGGGCGAAGCCCAATATAACTCGCCGCAGGCGAATATAACTGAAAGAGACCTGATTTGGCGACAAATCAGGTCTCTTTCATGGTGCCGGTGATCGGGTTCGAACCGATACGGGATTTCTCCCACGGGATTTTAAGTCCAGGGCGTCTGCCAATTCCGCCACACCGGCGTTTGAACAGTCGTATGATACCACATCGGGCGGGAAAGCGCAAGTGGTTTTTGAAAAAATAAGGCGCAACGCATTGACACGGGCGCGTGAAGATAGTAGAATATAAGAGATGACAATCCAAACGAAACGGATATGATATTATGAGCGAAGAAAAGAAAACCATAGGCATAATGACCAGCGGCGGCGACGCTCCCGGCATGAACGCAACGATACGCGCCGTCGTCAGAAGCGCGCTTTCGCGCGATATGCGGGTCATGGGCATAATGCGCGGATATAACGGCCTTATCAACGACGAGGTCAAAGAAATGCATATGCGCAGCGTTTCGGAGATACTTCACCGCGGCGGCACGATACTTTATACCGCGCGCTGCGACGAGTTCCGCACGCTTGAGGGACAGATAAAGGCCGCCGAAATCTGCAGGAAGCACGGGATGAGCGGCGTCGTCGTCATCGGCGGCGACGGTTCTTTCAGAGGCGCGGTCGATCTGTCGAAGCAGGGGATAAACTGCGTCGGAATACCCGCGACAATCGACAACGACATCGCGGCGAGCGAATACACGATCGGCTTCGATACCGCTATGAACACCGCCTGCGAAATGATAGACAAGCTGCGCGATACGTCGCAGTCGCACGAACGCTGCTCCGTTGTCGAGGTAATGGGCCGTCACGCCGGCCACCTCGCGCTTGAGGTCGGAGTCGCCTCCGGCGCGACGTCGATAGTCGTTCCCGAGATCCCGATCGACATAGAAAAGGACATTATTCACAAGATAAACAAGGTCCAGCGCAAGGGCAAAAAGCACTTCATAATCGTCGTCGCCGAGGGCACGGGACTTACGAACGAGATCTCGCGCCGCATCGAGGAAGAGACCGGCATCGAGAGCCGCGTCACCGTTCTCGGCCACGTTCAGCGCGGCGGCGCGCCGACCGTCCGCGAAAGGGTCATGGCGAGCGCGATGGGCTACCGCGCCGTTGAACTGCTTTCCTACGGCGTGACAAACCGCGTCGTGGTGCTGAGAAACACGCAGATAACCGATATGGATATCAACGAGGCGCTCGGGATGAAGAAACAGATCGACATGAAGCTTTATCAGATATCCAACACCATTTCGATATAACGTCAAGGGGGAAGAAGTATGGACAGCAAAGTCACCGATACCGCTCAGCGACTCAAGGGACTGCGCGAAATGGAGGATATTTCCGTTTCGCAGATGGCGTCCGCGCTCGGCATTTCAGAGGAAGTTTACAACGAATACGAAGCGGGGAAGCGCGACTTCTCGATCTCCTTTCTGCATAACTGCGCAAAGCAGCTCGGCGTCGACGTCGTCGACATAATCACCGGCGAAAGCCCGAAACTTTCCGGCTACACCGTCGTCCGTACTAACGAGCGCCAGCCGATCGAACGCCGCAGGGGCTTTACCTATAACCACCTCAACCCGAACTTCAAGGGCAAGATCGTCGAGGCGTTCGAGGTTTTCTGCCCGTATTCCGAAGCGGAGCACATCATGGGCATACCGCTCTCGACGCACAAAGGGCAGGAGATGGACTTCGTCCTCGAGGGCGAGCTTGACGTCGTCGTCGACGGGCACGTCGAACGCCTGAAGCCGGGCGATACGCTTTATATGGATTCCTCGATCCCGCACGGAATGAACGCCGTGCATAAAGAGGGCTGCCGCTTCCTCGCGATAGTCGCGTCGGTCGAATAAGTTATGGAAGAGTTACGCAAAGAATGCCTCGAATGTAAGCGCTGCGAGCTGTGGAAAACGCGCAATAACGTCGTTTTCGGCAAGGGCGATCCGCACGCCGACATTATGTTTATAGGCGAAGGTCCGGGTGAGCAGGAGGACCTGCAGGGCGTTCCTTTCGTCGGCAGGGCGGGGCAGCTGCTCGATAAGATGCTCGACGCCGCCGGCATACCGCTCGGCAGCGTATATATCGCGAACACCGTCAAATGCCGTCCGCCGCACAACCGCGATCCGCTGCCGGAGGAGAAGGACGCCTGCCGCGGCTGGCTTCAGCGCCAGATCGAACTGATAAACCCGAAGGTCATAATCGCGCTCGGGCGTATCTCCGCCGCCGACTATGTCAAAGAGGACATCCGCATAATGAAGGAGCACGGTCAGTGGATAGAACGCGACGGCAGAAAGTGCATGGCGATGCTCCATCCCGCCGCTCTTCTCCGCAATCCGAACCTTAAACCCGAGGCTTTCGCCGACATCCTGAAAGTCCGCGATTATATCGAAGAGAACAGCGACTAGTTTTATTGTTTCATCTTGACAGTCGTGTAGTTTTATATCAGCAATTCAATATGTGTCCGATAAACCCGATAAAAGTCCTGTTTATCGGACACATATTTGCTTATAATCGTTTTGCAGTTACGGGAAACACCGGTTGCGGCTGATAAGCGCGGTGTTGACCGCGCGCCTTAATACTGTTGTTGTCAATACGTTAAAAAGGGAGGAAATCATTATGGCGAATATGCCTGAAAATTTAGGATTGGATTTTCTGTTTGAAAACGAAGAAGGCGTTATGGGGATGGCGGCTTATGTTACTAAAGAGGGTAAAGCCATGAGCGGTTACGGCGATACCCTGTATTGCTGCAAATATACCGGAACGTGCGAATTCTGGGTGAGCTGTGTGTTTGATAAAGAAATCGGGAAATACTCGTTTGAGAAAATCCACTCTCACGGCGGAAATAAAAGCGTTTTGGAAATGCGGCACATCGGTATAAACCTTACGCCCGAAGATTCCGCAAGGAATGAGCATATAGGGATGCTGGAAATGGCTGACGGCTCTGCAGGTATGCTTCCGATCGAGATTTTTAATGCGGACGTGTTGCCGAGCTATATGCGCGACGACATAATAAAGGTGCAGACGATATGCTACCCTCTCGAAATCAATTATTACAAAGATGAAGAGGAATATAATTCTGATCAAACAACTATCGATAAAGACGGTCAGAAATGGGTGGTCGACATCGGATCATTGCTTCCGCTCACATTCATTGTAAACCACAATCCAAATACATACAAGGCAGGCAAAGAGTACTCGTCAGATGTGTTCGTTCACTTTGCGGCAGAGGTTACGGAAGTATATCACGGCACTTTTAAGACCGAAGATAAAGAATGGGAAACTTACATCAGGTGCTTTGCTGATACGCAGTACGGCAAAATGGAGTTCGATCATACGCTCGAACAGGTGCCGGAGAATCAGCGCGGAAATATCAAAGTGGGCTCTGTAATCAGCGGCGTATGCGTTATTTCCGGTGATGCCGCCGTAAACGAGTATTCAAATGGCGCTATCAAGGATTTTGACCATGATTTGAAGCTTCTGCGATACGTTTTTTCTGAAGGAAACGCAGAGAAGCTGTCGGGCGTTCTTACGCCGACTTCCGTATATACTTCAAAAATATCCGGCAGAGATTACTGCGGACCCGATGAGATAATAGACAGGATGAATTACGTACACGAAAGCCATAAAAACGGCAAGAAATATGTTGCGGATTTTGCTACTGTCGAGGAGGCCGGCGAAGACTCCGATTATCCGGTCGGAACGAGATGCCTGGCTTTGAGTCAGGAGGGAAAGAGCGGTTATGAATCGCTTGCGTTTATCGACGTAGATGATAAGGGTATGATCACCAATATCCTTGTGTCGGCCGATACCTCATACCGTTTCAGCGTGGAAAAACCGTATGTCCGTACACAGCAGAACACTGATAACGACGCCCTCGATGAATTGCCTTATAATGAAAATAAACCCAATCCCGATCAGATGAGTATTTTTGATATCGATCTTGACAATATAACAAAAGAAGAGGGTCGGTCTGCAGAGGAAGAACGGGATGAATGAGGTGTTTGTGTAACGTTTATAAAAACCGACCGAAACAAGCGTTTCGGTCGGTTTTTCGTATATTGACATTTTTTTATCTGCAGGTAAACAATATCAGAATATCGCGCGTTCGAGACGAAGCAGGTATTCCTTCTTTTCAACTCCGCCGGCGTAGCCGACGAGGTTGGCGTTGACTCCTACAACTCTGTGGCAGGGAACAATTATCGCGACCGGGTTGTTGTGACACGCCATACCCACCGCGCGGGCGGCGCCGGGCTTTCCGATAGCTGCGGCGATCTCGGAGTAGGCTCGCGTCGCGCCGTAGGGGATCTTCAGCATCTCGCGCCTTACCGCGAGCGCGAAATCGGAGCCGTCTTCGGCCAGCGGCAGGTCGAAATCCCTGCGGACGCCGGCGAAATACTCCTTCAGCTGTATCTGCGCTTCGATAAGCAGACGGCTTTCCCGCGCTTCAACGGCTTCGCCGTTATAATAAGACAGTTCGCATACGCGGCCGTCCTTTTCCGCGATAAAAAGTCTGCCTACGGGACTTTCGAAAACCGCTGCGTTCATTCTCTTCACCTCCGCCGATAATATTATACCGCACTTTCGCCGTCCTTTCAACCGCTTTGTAGCAAACGCGGCCCCGTAAGAATAGAATATCATATAAAAGCGGAAGCGGGGAGTGTTATTATGAATCACGGTGAAAAAAGCACGCATTATTTTCTCGGCGCAAACAGCGGCGAGGGTTTCGTATCAAGGTTCGACGAGCTCGACTGTATGCTCGGGCTTAATAGAAAGATCATCATCAAAGGCGGTCCCGGAACGGGCAAATCGCGCATGATAAGGCGCGTCGCGGAGCATTACGAGGGGATGGGAAAGGCGGTTGAGTATATCCACTGCTCCTCCGATCCCGACTCGCTCGACGGAATAATCGTCGACGAGCTCGGCGTATGCGTCGCCGACGGCACCGCGCCGCATATTCTCGAAGCCGACCTGCCCGGCGTGCGCGACAGCATCGTCAACACCGGCGATTTCTGGGACGAAAAGGCGCTCGCGGCCGAGGCGGAAGCCGTCGCCGATCTGCGCAAGCGTATCAAGCACGAGTACAACTCCGTCTATCGCTCGCTCAAGGGCGCGGAGCGGCTGAAAAGCGACAATTTCAACATAGTAGACGCGGGCGTGAAGCGCGATAAGTTAAATGGCTACACACAGCGGCTGATCCGCAGGGAGATACCTTTCTCGGATAACCCGTCGCCGTACTATTACCGGCGTTACCTTTCCGGCATAACGCCTCGCGGCGTGCTGGTTTACTGGAACACCGTCCGCGCGCTCTGCGACAGGGTTTACGCGCTCAACGACGAATACGGCGTCGGCAGGTATATCCTCGAAGAGCTCCGCGCGGCGGCGGTTATGCGCCGGCAGAACGCGATAGTGTGCCTTTGCCCGCTTTACGAGGGAGAAGTCGCGGAGCATCTGCTGCTTCCGGATCTGCGCCTTGCGTTCGTGACGTCGAACGAATACCACGCGTTCCCCGGCGAACCGTACAAACGCATAAATATGCAGCGGTTTTACGATAACGAAAACGTCCGCTCGCACCGCAACCGGATACGTTTCAACAAAAAGACAGCCGCCGCGCTGATCGGGAAGGGATGCGAGACGCTTGCCGGCATAAAGTCGATGCACGACGATCTTGAACGCCTCTACACGAGGACGATGGATTTCGCCAAGCTTGAGGGGCTCACGCGCTCGGTGATCGACCGTCTCGACGCTTTCGTCGGAGAATAGGAAAATTTTTGCATTATCTATTGAAAGAAACGTATATAGTATGCTATAATAACAAACGGAGTAATATGCCTGCAGAGCGATCTGCGCCGGAAGTGAAACAATGTCCGTAAAGGTTGCAAAAGTGAATAAGCATACACCGGCGTATGAAGCGGGAATCCGCGCCGGTGCGCTTTTGCATAGAATAAACGGGCAGGAGATAAACGACCGCCTCGACTACGATTTTTACTCCTCAGACGAGGACCCCGTATTTGAGTTCGAGCAGGACGGCGAGCTTCGCGAGGTAACGCTCGAAATGGACGAATACGGCGACGCGGGGCTTGAGTTCGACACGTATCTTATCGACTGCCAGCAGCATTGCAAAAACAAATGCGTCTTCTGCTTCATAGAGCAGAACCCTGCCGGTATGAGGGACGCGATTTACTTCAAGGACGACGATTCGCGCATGTCGTTCCTCGCCGGCAACTACATAACGATGACCGCCGTTGACGACGCGGAGCTTGAGCGGATGATCCGGTACAAGCTGAACGTCAACGTTTCCGTCCACACAACCGAACCGGAGCTGCGGGTGGAAATGATGAAGAACCCCGCCGCCGCGAAGATAAACGACCAGCTCAAAAAACTCGCGGACGGCGGCGTGAAGATGAACTGCCAGATAGTGCTCTGTCCGGAAATAAACGACGGAGCGCATCTGGAACGCAGCGTGCGCGACCTCGCGGCGCTTTATCCTGCCGTACAGAGCGTCGCGGTTGTGCCGGTGGGACTGACGGAGCACCGCGGCGGACTTTCTCCGCTGCGGCTGAACACTCCCGAAGAAAGCGCCGCCGTGATAGACTTCGCCGAGAGCTTCGGCAGGGAGTTCAAAGCGAAGAACGGCACGAGCTTCGTTTTTGCCGCGGACGAGTTCTATATCAACGCGGGCAGGGCGATACCGCCGGCGGAGTACTACGAGGATTATCCGCAGTACGAAAACGGCGTAGGAATGCTCGCTTCGCTCCTTGACGAGTCCGAAGCGCTGATCGCTTCGCTCACCGAGGGGAAAAAGAAGGCGACGGTGAACGTCATAACCGGCGTCGCCGCGGCGCCATACATAAAGCGCGTGCTCGAGGAGCTGCGGGCGAAATGTCCGCGTCTCGAATACGCCGTCCACGCGGTGAATAACGACTTTTTCGGCAGGAGCGTGACCGTCGCCGGTCTCGTTACCGGCACGGATATATGCGGCCAGCTCGCGAAGCTGAAGCTCAGGGGATACGTTTTTATCCCGGATACGATGCTTCGTTTCGAAAACGATATGTTCCTCGACAGCATGACGCTGAAAGAGGTTTCCAAGCGCCTCGGCGTGAAGGTCCGTCCGGTTCCCGCGGCGGGCGCGGCGCTGGCGCGTGAAATTGCGGAGGTATGCGGATGCGGAAGTATATGGTAGCCGTCGTAGGCAGACCGAACGTGGGCAAGTCCACGCTTTTCAACAAGCTTACGGGCAAGCGGATCTCAATAGTTGAAGACACCCCGGGCGTTACACGCGACCGTATTTACGGCGAGTGCGAGTGGCGCGGAGTGGTTTTCGACCTTATCGACACCGGCGGTATCGAGCCGTCGGCGGAGGACGTCATACTCGCGAATATGCGCGCGCAGGCGCTGATCGCCATCGAGTCCGCGGACGTGATAATCTTTATGACCGACGTGCGCACCGGCGTTACCGCCGCGGACGCGGAGATTGCCTCCATGATAAAGAAAGCGGGCAAAAACGTAGTCCTCTGCGTCAACAAAGTCGACTCCGTCGGCAGCGTTCCGCCCGAGGTTTACGAGTTCTATTCGCTCGGTTTGGGAGATCCGTACCCGGTTTCGTCGGTCCACGGCTCCGGCACCGGCGATATGCTGGACGCGGTGTTCGAATATTTCCCGACGCTCGAGGGCGAGTCGGACGAGGACGATATGATAAAGGTCGCGCTCATCGGCAAGCCGAACGTCGGCAAATCCTCGCTTCTCAACCGCCTTGCGGGCGAAGAACGCGCCATCGTTTCCGATATAGCGGGCACTACGCGCGACGCAATCGACTCCCGCGTGGAGAACGAATACGGCAAGTATCTCTTCGTCGACACCGCCGGACTCCGCCGCAAGTCGAAGGTCGACGCGGATATAGAAAAATTCAGCGTTATGCGCACGCAGCTCGCCGTCGAACGCGCCGACGTCTGCGTCATAATGATCGACGCCGAGACCGGCTTCACGGAGCAGGACGCGAAGGTCGCGGGCGTCGCTGTAGAAGCGGGCAAAGGGCTCATCGTTGCCGTCAACAAATGGGACGCGGTCGAAAAGCAGACCGGCACGATGAAGGAATACGACAAAAAGCTCGCGGAAGGTCTCTCGTTCATGCCTTATGCGCCGTATATCTACATATCGGCGAAGACGGGACAGCGCTGCGACTCGCTTTTCCCGCTGATAAACGAAGTCGCGGAGGAGTGCGCGCGCCGCATCACTACCGGACGCCTCAACGAAGTGCTCGCAGACGCCACTACCCGCGTCCAGCCGCCGACGGACAAGGGCAAGCGTCTGAAGGTCATGTATATGACTCAGTCCGGCACGAAGCCGCCGACCTTCGTTATATTCGTCAATTCCAAAGATTTATTCCATTTCTCGTATCAGAGATACATAGAGAACCGGCTGCGCGAAGTCTTCGGCTTCAAGGGCACGCCGATAAGATTCGTCATAAGGGAACGTGAAAAGGAGCAATTCTGATGTTTTATCTGAAGCTCGCGGGAATCGCGGTACTTGCTTATCTGCTGGGAAGCCTGTCGTTCTCGATAATAGCGTCCGACGTGATGGGTGAAGAGGATATCCGCAAAAAGGGAAGCGGAAACGCCGGTCTTACGAACGCCATACGCACCGGCGGAACGTGGGTGGCGATAATGACCTTCATCGGCGACTCGCTGAAAGGAGTCGGCGCGATTTACGCCGCAAAGTGGATAATGAGCTCCGACCCGACGCCTTTTGCCGTCAATTGGGGAATGTACGTCGCCGCCGTAGCGGTGGTGTTCGGGCATATTTATCCTGTCTTTTTCCGCTTTCACGGCGGCAAGGGAGTGCTTACGTCGGCGGCGGTCGTGGCCGTTCTGGACTGGCGCGCCCTTCTGGCGCTGCTCGGAGTCTTTCTGATAGTGTTCATTATCAGCGGCATAGTGTCGCTTTCTTCGCTCGTAGCCGCGGTACTGATCCCCGGCGCGACGGTCGTCTTTAATTCGGACGGGTTTTATTACTCCATAATCTTTATGACGATAATCGCCGTAACGATCATCGCCGGACACAAAAAGAATATAGACCGTATTATAAACGGTACCGAAAAGAAACTGTTTTACAAAAAGGAGAAGTAACGATGGCTGCGATAACCGTTCTCGGCGCCGGAGGCTGGGGAATAGCGTTCGGCATAATGTGCCGCAAAAGCGGCAACTCCGTCACGCTCTGGACGCCATTCGATCAGGAACGCGAACTGCTGCTGCGCGAACGCGAGCATACCGCGCTGCTCGAAGGAGTCAAAATCCCGGAGGAGATAGAGATAACGTCAGAGCTTTCATCCGTTTCGACCGCGGATATAGTCGTTATCGCCGTGCCTTCGTCAGCAGTCAACGAAACGGCTGCGCGGATAAAGGGAATGATAAAAGAAAACGCCGTCCTCATCTGCCTCTCGAAAGGCCTTGACGGCACGCGCTTTATGCTTATGCACGAGGTTATAAAGGAGCAGCTGCCGGATTGCAGGCTCTGCGTCGTTTCCGGTCCGTCTCACGCGGAAGAAGTCGCGCGCGATCTGCCTACGGCGGTCGTCGCCGCTTCCGAAGACGAAGAGGTGGCGAAATACGTTCAGCGTCAGGTCTCCTGCGACACGTTCCGCATTTACACCACCACCGACGTTATCGGCGTCGAAACCGCCGGTGCGATAAAGAACGTCGTCGCGCTCGTCGCGGGCGTGCTCGACGGAATGGGCTACGAGGACAATACCAAGGCCGCGCTTATGACGCGCGGCATGAAAGAAATCTCCGACCTCGGCGTCGCGATGGGCGGCAGGAAGACGACCTTCCTCGGTCTTGCCGGATTCGGCGACCTTATCGTTACCTGCACGAGTATGCACAGCCGCAACAGGCGCGCCGGAATACTAATTGGGCAGGGTTGTTCCGCAGAGGAAACGCTGAAAAGGATCGGTATGACCGTCGAGGGCTACGCGACTACGAAGGCGGCGTACAACTTCGCCCGTGAAAAGAACGTGGAAATGCCGATAGTCACGGAAATGTACCGCGTGCTTTACGAAGGCAAGGATCCGCGCGTTGCGCTTACGGATCTACTCAACCGCCCGATGAAGGCGGAATAGGGGAGGAGCGCAAAATAAAAAATCCAACCGCGTAAGCGATCGGATTTTTATCTTGTGTTTGGAGCGAGCGTCAGACTCTCTCGACCTTTCCGGAACGCAGGCAGCGGGTGCAAGCGTAAACGTGAGTCGGAGTGCCGTTCACCATAGCCTTGACGCGTCTGATGTTGGGCTTCCAGGTCCTGTTGGATCTGCGGTGAGAGTGGGAAACTTTAATTCCGAAAGTGACGCCTTTATCGCAAAAATCGCATTTAGCCACCAAAAACACCTCCTAATGAATTCGCAACTTTGCTATTATAACAAAGGTGTTCCGAAAATGCAAGAGTTTTTTTCAAAAAATTTCACTATTATAATTTGATAAAACGAAATCGCTTAAAAAACCGGGCCGCCGACGCGTCGGCGGGGAACGGAGGATAATATGCCCGCAAACAAAATTGTGCCGCTCAGGCACGTAATCGACGAACTCGGTCTGCGCGTGATATACGCGCCGGAGTATTACGGAAAAACGGAGATAATCACCTCCGAGATCAACCGTCCGGCGCTGCAGCTCGCGGGATTCTTCGAGGCCTACGACCCCAACCGCATACAGATCGTCGGAATGGTCGAAACGATCTACCTGCGCGACCTCGATCACGAGGCGAGAGCGAAAAGTATTGACGGTCTTTTCGCCGCCGGACTTCCGCTTCTCGTCGTGACGCGCTCGATCGAGCCGTTCCCGGAGATGATCGAAGCGGCGCAGAAATACGGCGTTACGCTCGCGCAGTCCGCGGCTACTACGTCGGAGTTCACCGCCGCGCTCATAAGCTATCTTAACGTCGAAATGGCGCCGTATATCAATCAGCATGGTGTGCTCGTTGAGGTCTACGGCGAAGGCGTGCTGCTTCTGGGCAACAGCGGCGTCGGTAAGAGCGAGACCGCGATAGAGCTCGTCAAGCGCGGACACCGCCTTATCGCCGACGATTCCGTCGAGATCAAGCGCGTTTCTTCAAAAACGCTCGTCGGCACCGCGCCGGAGATCATCCGCCACTATATCGAGCTGCGCGGCATCGGCATCGTCGACGTCCGCCGCCTGTTCGGTATGGGCTCGGTCAAGCTGACCGAAAAGATCGACCTGGTCGTCCATCTCGAGCCGTGGAGCGAGGACGTGGTCTACGACAGAATGGGTATGGAAACGGAATACACGAGCATCCTCGGGATCAACGTGCCGTCCGTGACGATACCGGTCAAGCCCGGACGCAACCTCGCGATAATCGTCGAGGTCGCGGCGATGAACAACAGACAGAAAAAACTCGGCTACAACGCCGCCGCGGAGCTTGACGCGAAGATCACCCGCGGCAGCCGCGAAGCGCAGATGCTATCGGAGATGAACGAAGTATGAAAAGAATAGGCATAGACCTCGGCGGCACTTACATAAAAGCCGGTATAACCGACGAAAACAACGACATAATCTTCAGAGGGGAAGCGCCCACCGGTCTGCCTTGTCCGGCGGAGACCGTCGCGGATAACGTCGCCGCGCTCGTCAAAAATCTCACGGCGGACGCCGGTCTCACGCTCGACGATATAGAGAGCATCGGAATGGGCAGCCCCGGCACAGTCGACTGCGATCACGGCATAGTGGAATACGCCAACAACCTCGGCTTCCGCGACGTGCATTTCTCCGATATGCTCCGCGAACGCATCGGCAAGCCGCTTTATATGGGCAACGACGCGAACGTCGCCGCCTACGGTGAATACGTCAAGTGCGGCGAAAAATACACCTCATTCGTTTTCATCACGCTCGGAACGGGCGTAGGCGGGGGAATAATAATCGACGGCAAGATTTACACCGGCTTCAATTTCGCCGGCGCGGAGCTCGGCCACATAGTTATCCAAAAGGACGGTTATCCCTGCACCTGCGGCAGAAAGGGCTGCTGGGAGAGCTATTCCTCTACCAACGCGCTTATCAGAATGTGCCGCGAGGAGATGGCGAAGGATAAAAACTCCGCGCTCTGGCGCCTCTGCGGAGGCGACGAAGGCAAGGTCAGCGGCAGAACGGTCTTCGCCGCGGTTGCAGAAGGCGACGCAGCGGCAAAAGCCGCGCTGAAGGTCTTTATCGACTACCTCGCCTGCGGTATCGCGAGCGTAATAAACATCTTCCAGCCGGAGGTGCTCTGCATAGGCGGCGGCATCTCTGCGCAGGAGGAATACCTAATCAAGCCGCTGAAAAAGGCGGTGGAGTCCGAAACCTACGGTATGGGCGGCGGCAAGCGCACCGAGATACGCGCCGCCAGGCTGCTCAACGACGCAGGGATCATCGGAGCCGCCGCGCTCGGCGATATCTATAAATAGAATCATTCGGAGGAAAGCCTTGGAGCTTATTAAACGCTTTCGGACAATCAAATACCTTACCGACGAGCCGATGAGCCGGCACACGACCTTCCGCACGGGCGGTCCGGCAGATCTTATGCTGCTTCCTTCTTCCGTCGCGGAGCTTTGCGAAGCGCTCGCGATCCTTCGCGAAGAAGGAGTGACACCGTTCGTTCTCGGCAACGGATCGAATCTTCTCGTTTCAGACAAGGGGATAAGGGGCGTCGTCATCAAGATCGGCGCCGGAATGGACGGGGTGATCGCCGACGGCAGCCGCGTTATCTGCGGCGCGGGCGCGCTTTTGACGCGTTTCTGCACTTTCGCGGCGGAAAACTCGCTTTCGGGCGCGGAAGCGCTTTACGGTATCCCGGGATCAGTCGGCGGCGCGGTTTATATGAACGCCGGAGCGTACGGCTCGGAGATAAAAGATATCCTCGTCAGCGCCGACTATATTGAACCGGACGGCAAGACCGGAACGCTTCACGGCGTCGAGGGATACGGCTACAGGCGCAGTCCTTTCACAGACGGCGATAGGATAATAACGTCCGCCGTTTTCGCGTTGAAGACCGGAAAACGTTCGGAAATCGAAGCGAAAATGGCGGAGATCAAGACGCGCCGGACCGAAAAACAGCCGCTGAATTACCCGAGCGCAGGCAGCGTCTTCAAACGTCCGGAGGGGTACTTTGCCGCGGCGCTTATCGACCAAGCGGGACTTAAAGGAACGACCGTCGGAGGCGCCTGCGTCAGCGAAAAACACGCAGGTTTTATTGTCAACAAAGGCGGCGCGACGACGGATGACATTCTGCGTCTTATCGACATCGTGAAAGAGAAGGTTCTGACCGATTCCGGCGTCGCGCTGGAAATGGAAGTCAGATTCGTGGGGGAGGAATAGAATGGGCAACACGGTATTTATAACGGGTATGTCGGGCGCCGGGAAATCCCGTGCGATAAACGCGCTCGAGGATATGGAATACTACTGCGTGGATAATCTCCCCGCAAGTCTGGCGACCACATTCGCCGACCTTGTTTCGCAGTCGCGGGACAAGCTCTCAAACGTCGCTATCGTTATCGACACCCGCGACGGAGAAAACGTCGGCGTCGAGCTTTCGGCCGCGCTTCGCGAACTGACCGAAAGGGGCATCGGATACAAGGTGCTTTTCCTCGAAGCGTCAACTCCCACTATCGTGCGCCGCTACCGCGAAACGCGCCGCAGGCACCCGCTGGCGCACTCCACCGGAAGCGACGTATCCAACGCGATAGAACGCGAGCGCGAATTGCTTACACCGCTGCGTTCCATGGCTGATTACATCATAGACACGAGCAATTCCACTCCCGCGCAGCTCCGCGAACGCATAGTTTCGCTTTTCTCGACTGAAAAGAGTTCGGGCATGGCGATCTCCTGCGTATCGTTCGGATTCAAGTTCGGCGTTCCCACCGACGCGGATCTCGTTTTCGACGTCCGCTGTCTGCCGAATCCGTTTTACGTTGACGAGCTGAAGCATCATACCGGTCTCGAAGAACCCGTAAAAGAGTTCATTTTTTCTCATAAGTCGTCCAACGATTTTCTTGCCAAGATAATCGATTTCGTCGATTACGCCATACCGCTTTACGCGGAGGAGGGCAAGAGCCAACTCGTTATCGCCATCGGCTGCACCGGCGGCAGACACCGTTCCGTCGCGTTCGCGCAGGCGGTCGCGGATCATATAGGCGCCGAGGCCATACACAGAGATATCACGAAATAGCGGAGCGGATATGTCTTTTTCATCTGAAACCAAAACCGAATTATGTGAACAGTCGCTTGGCGAAACCTGTTGCGTAACGGCTGAATGCTACGGTATGCTGCTTTTTTGCAGAGAATTCGGCGAACGCCGCATCCGTATCGTGACCGAGAGCGAAGCGGTCGTAAAGCGATTTCGGGAGCTTTGCAGGTCGCTCTTTTCTATTTCGCCGAAGAGCTTGCAGAGTCGGGCATCCGGAAAGAATGAAGTCGTAATCTCCGGCGACGACGCCGAACGCATATTCAGCTTTTTCGGCCATGACGAAATGCAGGTATCAACCCGTGTGAACCGCGATATAGTCTTCCCTCAATGCTGCCGCAGGTCGTTCCTGCGGGGAGCGTACCTTACCGGCGGAAGCGTTACCGATCCTAACAGCGCGTATCATCTCGAAATAGCGACGCCGTTGTTCAACCTTTCAAACGACATAGCCGAAATAATGGCGAGCCTCGGCCTTTCGCCGAAGCGCGTAAAGCGCGGAGGCAAAAACGTCGTCTATTTCAAATCCAGTGAAGAGATAGAGGATTTTCTCAACAATATCGGCGCAGGTTCGAGCGCGTTTCGTCTGATGGAAGTCAAGGTCATGAAGGACGTCAGAAACCGCGCCAACCGCCTGAGCAACTGCGACAGCTTCAATATTTCACGCAGCATCAACGCCGGCGTCGAGCAGGCGGAAAAAATACGCAAGACGCTTGAAACAAAGGGTAAAGCGTATTTTCCGCAGGAGCTCCGCGAGCTCGCGCAGATACGCGTCGATAATCCGGAAGCGTCGCTCCGCGAACTCGGCGAAATGCTCGAAAAACCGCTTTCGAAATCCGGCGTCAGCCACAAGCTCAGAAGGATAATGGAGTATACCGAATGACCGATTTCGTCCACCTTCACGTTCACAGCGAATACAGTCTCCTTGACGGCGCGTGCCGCATCAAGGAGCTTGTTTCGCGTGCGAAGGAAATGGGGCAGACGGCGGTCGCGATAACCGACCACGGCGTAATGTACGGCGCGGTCGATTTTTATAAAGAATGCAGAGCGCAGGGGATAAAGCCGATCATCGGCTGCGAGGTCTACGTCGCCCCGCGCACGCGCTTCGACAAAGAGCACGCGTACGACTCAAACTACAACCATTTGATTCTGTTGTGTGAAAACGACGAGGGCTATCACAATCTGATGAAGCTCGTTTCCGTCGGATTCACCGAGGGCTTTTACGTCAAGCCGCGAGTGGACGAAGAAACGCTGCGCAAATACAGCCGCGGGCTAATCTGCCTTTCCGGCTGCATCGCCGGCGAGGTGCCGCAGAAGCTTCTTTTCGGCGACTACGACGGAGCTAAACGCGCCGCGCTGAAGCACCTTGAGATATTCGGCGAGGGCAACTACTTCCTCGAGGTCCAGGATCACGATATGGACGAGGAGCGCCGCGTTCTGCCGCAGCTTAAACAGCTTTCCGAAGAAACCGGCATACCGATGGCGGCGACCAACGACGCGCACTATATCACGAAGGACGACGCGCTGCTTCAGCGCGTGCTTATGTGCGTGCAGATGAACCGCACGCTCGACGATCCGGAGAAGTACGGCTTTCCGACAGAAGAGTTCTATCTCAAATCCGGCGACGAAATGGCGGAACGCTTCGGCGGTTTCGACGGCGCAATCGAAAATACCGTGAAGATCGCCGAGCGCTGCAACGTGGAGATCGAATTCGGCGTTACAAAGCTGCCGTATTTCGTGCCGGAAAACGACGAAACCCCTTACGACTGCCTCTGCCGTTTATGCTTTGAGGGCATGAAGAAACGCTACGGCGATAATCCTTCGAAAGAGATCACCGACCGCCTTGATTACGAGATCAAGACCATAAGCAAGATGGGGTACGTCGAGTATTATCTCATCGTCCACGATTTCATACACTATGCCAAAACGCACGATATACCCGTCGGACCCGGCAGGGGGAGCGGCGCCGGAAGTCTTGTCGCGTACTGCATCGGCATAACCGGCATCGACCCGATAAAATACGGGCTGATTTTCGAGCGCTTTCTCAATCCCGAGCGTATTTCGATGCCCGACTTTGACGTTGACTTCTGCGTTGAGAAGCGCGGGCAGGTCATCAACTATATCTCCGAGAAATACGGCGAAAGCCACGTCGCGCAGATAATCACCTTCGGAACGATGGCGGCTCGCGCGGCGATACGCGACGTCGGCAGAGTGCTCGGAATACCATATTCCGACGTCGACCGCATCTCGAAGATGATCCCGTTCATGACCGACCTTACTACCGCGCTCGCACGCAATAGGGAACTGCGCGAAAAATACGACGAGGGCGGGCAGATAAAGAAGCTTATCGACCTTGCGCTCCGCGCCGAGGGGATGCCGCGCCATGCGTCCACCCACGCCGCGGGCGTCGTGATAACGCGAGGCGAGGTCACGGAGTACGTTCCGCTGATGAAAAACTCCGACTCGATCGTCACGCAATACCCGATGGGGACTCTCGAGCAGCTCGGATTGCTGAAGATAGACTGCCTCGGCCTCCGCAACCTTACCGTTATCGACAACGCCGTCAAGGCGATACGCCGCAAACGGCCCGACTTCGATATCAACGAGATATCCCACGAGGAAAAGCGCGTCTACGATATGCTGTCGAAAGGGCATACCGAGGGCGTATTCCAGCTCGAGTCGGCGGGGATGCGCAATCTGCTTTCGTCGCTGAAACCGGAACATCTCGAAGATATCATAGCCGCCATTTCGCTTTACCGGCCCGGCCCTATGGATTCGATACCGAAGTATCTCGAATACCGCGCGCATCCGGAAAGAATAAAATACGACCACCCGCTGCTTGAGAACATCCTCAAGGTGACGAGCGGCTGCGTGATATATCAGGAGCAGGTAATGCAGATCGTCCGCGACCTCGCCGGCTATTCGCTCGGCAGGGCGGACCTCGTCCGCCGTGCTATGAGCAAAAAGAAAGCGGACGTGATGAAAAAGGAACGTCACAACTTCATCTACGGCAAGTCTGAAGACGAAGACGGCCCTGCCATAGACGGCTGCATCAAGCGCGGAGTCGACGAAAAGACGGCGAACCGCATTTTCGACGATATGATGTCCTTCGCGTCGTACGCGTTCAATAAATCCCACGCCGCCGCGTACGCGATCGTCGCTTACCAGACCGCCTATCTGAAGGCGCTTTATCCGAAGGAATACATGGCGGCGCTGCTGACAAGCGTAATGGGCAGCGCTGAAAAAATCGCCGAATACATCAACGAGTGCCGACGCATAAACATCAAGATACTGCCGCCGAGCATAAACGAGAGCTTCGAGAGCTTCGTAGCCGGCGATGACGGGATCCGCGTCGGGCTTCTTACGATAAAAGGCGTCGGTTTGAAGTACCTCAACGACTGCGTCCGGGAGAGGGAAGCGAACGGCAAATTCAAGTCCGTTTTCGACTTCATAAAGCGCACGTCGAAGTATGAATCGAACAAGCGTGCCGTCGAAAGTCTGATAAAGTGCGGCGCATTCGACGGTCTCGGTGCAACCCGCAAGCAGATGCTGATGAGCTACGAGGGTTATATGTCGCAGGTTTCCGCGTCCAAGAACCGCAACCTCGAAGGGCAGACGTCGCTTTTCGGATATATCGAGCGCAGCGACGATCTTTCGGAGCCGCGGCTTGAAAACGTAGGCGAATACCCGATCGCCGATCTGCTCAGAATGGAAAAAGAAACGCTCGGGCTTTACGTTTCGGGCCATCCGATGAGCGGCTACGAGGAAGCGGTCAAGCGCCGCGGCTGCGCCGATATCGCGCGCGTGCTCGCGGAATCCTCCGAGGAATACGGCGCCATAAGAGACGGCGACGTAGTTTCCGTCGCGGGAATCGTTGCGGAGATAAAGAAAAAAGCCACCAAAAACGGTCAGCTTATGGCGTTCGTAACGCTTGAAGATATGAGCGGACAGATCGAGTGTCTGCTTTTCCCGAATATATTTGAAAAGCTGGCGTCCCGTATTTCCGCCGAAACGCCGTTATACGTCCGCGGCAGGGTAAGCGTCCACGAGGAGGAGGCGGCGAAGCTCGTCGCGAACGAGGCGTCGCTGCTGACCGATCCGGTCGCGCCACCGCGCCGCGCCGCGTACGAAGAGCCGGAAAGGGAAGAGCCGCCGCGCAGGAATATGCGCAGCGGACTCTATCTGAAGGTTCCGTCGAAGTCTTCGCGTGAGTTTGAGCGCGCGATGAAGCTTCTCGCCGTATTCGAGGGCGAAACGCCGGTGTACTTCTACTTCGACGATGAGAAATCGCTGAAATGCGCTCCGCGCAGCAGTTTCGTCAGTTTTAACGGCGTGCTGTTCGACGAGCTGAAAAAGCAGCTCGGCGACGGCTCTGTCAAACTGGTCGACTGACTCCGTCGTTTTCGAGCGTTTTGCGAAGACTAAGCAGCGCCTTTTTTTCTATTCGCGAAACGTATGAGCGCGAGATTTTCATTGATTCCGCGACCTCGCGCTGCGTTCTCGGGCGGCGGTTATCGAGGCCGTACCGCATAACTATGATACGGCGCTCGCGGTCGCTGAGTCCTTGAACGCACCGCCTGAGTTTTTCGTTTTCCATCATCCGCGAGATATTCTCGAACGTATCTTCTTCGCTGCAGATAACGTCGAGCAGCCGGATGGCGTTTCCATCCTTGTCGGTGTCGATCGGATCGTCTATGTAAACCTCTGCGCCGGTCTTTTTCTGTCCGCGGAAAAACATGAGTATTTCGTTTTCGATGCATCTGGCCGCGTAGGTCGAGAGATTTATCCCTTTGTCCGTCTTGAAAGAGCCGATTGCTTTTATAAGTCCTATCGTGCCTATTGAAATCAAGTCGTCCTGGTCTTTGGCGTCCGAATGGTACTTCTTAACGATGTGAGCAACAAGCCGCAGGTTATGCTCTATCAGCGTATCACGCGCAGAGGCGTCGCCGTTTTTCATCCGCTCAAGCGCTTCCTTTTCTTCCTTTTGAGAAAGCGGTTTTGGGAAGAAACCCGCCACGCCGACTTCGAGAGCAAAAAACGCGGCGTTTATCAGCAGAAGCAGTATGCCGTAAAACATTAAACCATCACTCCCGTGATAATAATATGCCGAGGCGGCCGCTTCCGTGCAAGTCCGTTCGCCTATGATGAAAAATCTTCTATCCTGCGGTTGAGCTCATCGTCGTCCGCGGCGTATACGCCGCGTATCAGCGCAAGTCTGTCGCTTTCGGGCAGGGTGCGTGTGTCAACCTCGACAACGGTTAGCGGCTCGCTTATGCCGGGCTTGAACACGCCTATCAAACCGTTGTATTCACGAAGGAAGTAACCGTCAACCTCGGAGACTGTCGACGCGGGCGGCGTCGGAATTGAGGCTGCGCGTTTTGTGATTTGAGGCGTTACCAGCGCCAATACCGCAGAAACCGCAAGAACAGAAGAGAGTATTATTCGTTTTTTCATCAGATCACCTCGGGTATACAATCCTACATACATGGGGTTACAATGCTGTTGATCGGCGCGTAACAGTCGGTTCTGTTATCGTTTTATATTCTGCGCGGAATAACGAAAAATAGTCATTACGAAAAAAACTCTTTCAATTAACATCGCCGCGTGTTATAATATAAGCGTAGAAAGGGGTCTTGTCACGAATGAAGCGATTCCTGAAAAACGTGTGGGATAAGATCAAGGCCTTTTGGAGAATAATCACAAAACCGTTCTCAAAGCTTCGCGCCTGGTGGCGCACCTTCCGCGAAACGAAGGTGGGCAAGGTCGTCAAGTGGGTAGGCAGGACCGTGGGAACGCTTCTTTTGGTACTCTTTTTTACCGGCGTTTTCACCGCGCTTACCGTGCTGATATACATTACGCAGTTTATTAACCCCGATATCGGCATCGATCTCAACAACCTGAGTCTCGCATACACTTCCACGATTTATTACACGGACAACGTCACTGGCGAACCGGTAGTTGAAGAAAAGCTTTATCTCAACGAGAACTGTATATGGGTGGATCTTGAGAACATACCGGATAATCTGGTCAACGCGTTCATCGCTATAGAAGACCAGCGTTTTTGGGAGCACGGCGGCGTCGACTGGAAGCGTACGTTCGGCGCTATCCTGAACACTTTTACCGGAACCGACAGCCGCTACGGCGGTTCCACTATAGACCAGCAGCTGATAAAAAATCTGACGGGCGATAACGAGGTCTCTATAAAACGAAAAATAATGGAGATCGTCAGAGCGACGCACCTCGAGAAGAAGTATTCCAAAAAGACGATCCTCGAGGTCTATCTGAACAGGATAAACCTCGGCAGCACCTACACGGGCGTTCAGGTTGCCGCCAACTCATACTTTGACAAGGATGTTTCGGAGCTTACGCTTGCTGAATGCGCGAGCATCGCGGGCATAACGCGTGCTCCGACGAAGTATAATCCTCAGTTGAATCTTCAGAATAACAGGGACAGAGCCGTCGTCGTCCTCGATCAGATGCTCCAGCAGGGCTACATCACTCCGCAGCAGCACGCGGAAGCAAAGGCTGAGATCGCGGAGCTCGAGGTCCTGCCGAGAAAGAATATAGATCAGCCCGAGTTTATACAGAGCTACTTCACCGATCAGGTAATTGAAGAGGTTACCAAAGATCTGATGGAGCAGTACGGATACGAGAAGAGTCACGCGCAGAACATCGTTTACACCGGCGGATTGAGCATCTACTGCACCATGGATAAGGATATTCAGGATATCATGGAGCAGAAATACGCCGAGACCGAGTTCAACAACGCGACGAACAAATACGGCGAAAAAATCGAATCCGCGATGGTTGTCATGGATTATACCGGCGCGGTTAGGGGCATAATAGGCGGCAGAGAGAAGACGGGCAACCGTGTTCTCAACCGCGCTACGCAGTCGTTGCGTCCGCCGGGCTCGTCAATAAAGCCCCTCAGCGTTTACGGACCCGCGTTCGAGTATTCGAAAGATATCGTGTGGAATCTGGAGATCGAGGATTCACCCGTTGACGGCAAGTGGCCGAAGAATCAGAGCGGCACGCCGTCGGGTGAAATGATAACGGTTCAACGCGGTCTTGCGCTTTCGCTCAACACCATAGCGGTCAGAGTAATGAAAGAGTTTGTGACGACCTCCGTTTCTTATGAGTTCCTTAAGACGAAACTGCATATCACCAGTTTGGTCGACTCGCAGAAGAGGGACGGGAAGACGCTGTCCGACATCGCGCTCGCTCCGCTTGCGCTCGGTCAGCTCACGAACGGCATTTCCGTGCTTGAGTTGTGCGCCGGATATACTATTTTCGGCAGCGGCGGAATGCACGCCGATCCGTACTTCTATGAAAAGGTTGTCGATTCCGCAGGCAATCTTATACTCGAAAAACGTCCGAATGTAACGGAGGCGATCACCGAGCAAACGGCGTTTATTATGAACAAGTTGCTTCAGACGGTCGTTTCGTCCGGTACCGGTACGCCGGCGAAGTTCAAGGGCTTTGAAATCGGCGGCAAGACCGGTACGTCAAACGACGACTGCGACCGCTGGTTCGTTGGATATACTCCGTACTACGTGGCAGCCGCCTGGACCGGATTCGATTCGCCGACTACCGTCAAGGGTTTCCGCACAAATCCGTCGGTAACGATTTGGAAGAAGGTAATGGAAGCCATCCACCAAGGCCTGCCGGCAAAGAGTTTCCCGAAGGCTCCGTCCGGCGTTTACGCCTCGGGCGGCGGCTGGTACAAGAAAGGAACGAAGCCGTACGAACCTCCGGCGCCCGAACCGGAGCCCGAGCCGGAGCCGGAAAGCAGTGCCTCTGAGGAGGCGCCCGGCGGAGAAGGTTCGGTACCCGAGGAGTCGAGCGGGGGAGACGTTGTAGTCGAGAGCAGCTCGCCCGGCGGAGGCGAAGAGCCTGCGACTCCTTCACCTCCGGGAGAGTAGCCCGGTAACGCCGAACGTCAATAGAACGTCAATAAGAGACCAAACGGTTTGTCAGGCTTTTTTGCGTTTGATATACGACAAAAAATGCTTGACAAACCGTCGCTCTGTTGCTATACTATCGTGGTGTGAGTTTTGACCCATTAGCTCAGTTGGCAGAGCACTTGACTTTTAATCAAGGTGTCCGGAGTTCGAATCTCCGATGGGTCACCACCGAAAACGCCCGCGAGCCCTTTATTTATAAGGCTTCGCGGGCTTTTTTGCGCTCGTTTTCACAAGCGGGCAAAAGACCGATTTTACGCAAAAATACGCAAAAAAACGCCCGTTTACGGCAAGAGTTAAACCAAAAGTTATACCACAAGCGAACCCAGCCGACCCTTACCACGACTGGCTTTGCGGGTGTTTGAAATGAAAATACATACAGAGAATGGCGATAATTGTTTCGTTTGTGGCTGATGTTAATTTGATCATTTTTATGCTTGATGATTAAATTAATGTTTGACATATCGTTTTAAATACGCTATAATACTACAGTACAAGAATGAGCAAAAAGACTCGAATTGAACCGGAGACGACGATGAGGTTTTTTGATTACAAAAAAGAATACGAAAAACTCCTGTCAGCCGACATAGTTTCGCTTTTGACGGCGATACACGAATACAAAGGCAAGCTACTCCAAATCACCGGAGATAAAGCCGAAACGCTCGCGCAGCTGGTTGAAACCGCCAAAATCCGAAGCGCCGGCGCTTCGAACGGAATCGAAGGCATCAGCGCTTCCGACGACCGCCTGCAAAAGATCGTCAAAGGAAAGACTCATCCTAAAACGCGAAGCGAAAAAGAAATCGCAGGATATCGCGACGTTCTTTCAACAATCTACCAAAGCTATGAATATATCCCTCCGCGTTCGTCTATGATTCTTCAACTTCACCGTGATCTTTACAAATTCACGGGCTCGCCGACGGGCGGGAGCTACAGAAACTCCGACGACTGCGCCGTTGAAACGGACAAGCAGGGGAGCCGCGACGTGCGTTTTCAATCGGTCGCCGCACCTGAAACGCCGGAGTACGTAGACGCGATTTGCTCTGCGTACGAAGACGCGCTGCGCGGCGGAGAAACCGACGCTCTCGCGCTGATTCCGGTGTTTGTCCTCGATTTCCTGTGCGTCCGCCCGTTCAACGACGGCAACGGACGCATGAGCCGCCTGCTTACGCTGCTTCTGCTATGCCGCGCGGGATACACGGTCGGCAAATACGTCAGCGTTGAACAACTGATCACCGACAGTGCGGAAACGTATCGCGAAGCCCTGCGTGAAAGCTCATACGGCTGGCGCGAAGGCGAAAACGATTACGCGCCGTTTGTCCGCTATTTTCTCAGGATCATAGCCGCCGCATACTGCGAATTCGAAAAACGCGCAGCTCTGATTATCGACGGCGACTATTCCAAACCGGAGAGGATCCGCGAGATCATCAAGGAACGGCTCGGGCCGATCACCAAGTCTGAAATAATGAAAGAATGCCCGGATATCAGTCAGGTCACGGTGCAGCGCGCGCTGAATGACCTGCTGAAAAACGGGCAAATCGCCAAGCTCGGCGGCGGCAGATACACGAAATACGTTTGGGAAAACAGCAAGGAGTCAGTGCTATGATCACAGGCGAACTTAAAAACAGAATAGACAGTCTTTGGGAGATCTTTTGGATGGGCGGCCTTACTAACCCGCTTGACGTTATCGAACAGATCACCTATCTTATGTTCATACGCGACCTTGACGACAGCGACAACCTGCGCGCCAAGGAGAGTGCAATGCTCGGGCTGCCGTATAAGAGCGTTTTTGCGGACGAGGTGACGATCGGCGAGCGCAAGATCGACGGAATCCAGCTCAAATGGAGCGTGTTCCACGACTATCCCGCGGCGCGTATGTACTCGGTCATGCAGGAATGGGTGTTTCCTTTCATCAAGAATCTGCACGGCGACAAAAACAGCGCGTATTCCAAATATATGGACGACGCGATCTTCAAACTGCCCACCCCGCTGATGCTTTCCAAAGTGGTGGACGCGCTTGACGAGCTCTATAAGCTGATGAACGAAACGCAGTCCGCGGACGTGCGCGGCGACGTTTACGAATATCTGCTCGCGAAAATCGCCACGGCGGGCGTCAACGGACAGTTCCGCACGCCGCGCCACGTCATCAAAATGATGGTCGAGCTGATGGAGCCGAAAGCGGACGACGTGATTGCCGATCCCGCCTGCGGGACGTCCGGATTCCTCGTCGCCGCCGGCGAGTTTCTGAAAGAGCGCCGCAAGGAAGAGATCTTTTTTGACAGGATCAAAAAAGACCACTTCATGAACCACATGTTCCACGGCTACGATATGGACAGGACGATGCTGCGCATAGGCGCGATGAATATGATGACCCACGGGATCGATAATCCCTTTATCGAATACCGCGACAGCTTGTCCGAGCAGAATCCGGATAAGGATAAGTATTCGCTCATTCTCGCCAATCCGCCGTTCAAAGGCAGCCTGGACGCCGACGCGGTCTCGGCGGACCTGCTGAAGATATGCAAGACGAAGAAGACGGAGCTGCTTTTCATCGCGCTGTTCCTGCGTATGCTGCGCGTCGGCGGACGCTGCGCCTGTATCGTGCCGGACGGCGTGCTTTTCGGATCTTCAACGGCGCATAAGGATATCCGCAGGACGCTGATCGAAGAAAACCGCCTCGAAGCCGTGATCTCGATGCCGTCCGGCGTATTCAAACCCTACGCCGGCGTTTCCACCGGGATCCTGATCTTCACGAAGACGAACCACGGCGGCACGGATAAAGTTTGGTTTTACGATATGCAGGCGGACGGCTATTCGCTTGACGACAAGCGCAGCCCGGTCGATGCGAACGATATTCCCGATATCATCGCCCGCTTCCGTAACCTCGCGGCCGAGGAGGTCAGAGAACGCACCGAGCGGAGCTTCTTCGTGCCGAAGGAAGAGATCGTCGGCAACGATTACGATCTGAGTATCAACAAGTATAAAAAGACGGAGTACAAGCCCGTCGAATACCCGCCGACGAGCGAGATCATGGCGGAACTCCGGAAGATCGAGAACGAAATCGCCACGGCAATGAATGAACTAGAGGAAATGTTGAAATGAAAAAGAGAGTATTTGACTACATAAAAGAAAACAAGGGATCAGATTTACATGAAATAGCAAAGGCAATAAGCGAGGATGAAATGAAAGTCTTAAAAGCAATCAATGATCTTTCAAATGAAGGGTACATTTGCCTTTGCCCACATGTCCCGCTTAGCATAAATAATTCTGATAGTTGCAGATATATGGCAATTAAAAAAGATTACACGGAAAAATAAATTCGGATTTGTAGGGATGATTAGATGAAAGTTAGACTCGGTGAATTAACAAGAATTAGAACTGGAAAGCTTGATGCCAACGCTTCATCGGAAAATGGCGAATATCCGTTTTTTACTTGTTCTAAGGAGCCCTTGCGGATTTCCTCATATTCATATGATTGTGAGTGCATTCTTGTTGCTGGTAATGGCGATCTAAATGTCAAATACTATAACGGAAAGTTTGACGCATACCAAAGAACATACATAATTGAGGATAATGGAAGCGACAGACTATATTTGCCTTATCTGTTTTATTTTATGGATGGATATGTGGAGGAACTGCGCAAGTTATCTATTGGCGGAGTAATCAAATATATAAAACTCGGAAATCTGACAGATGCTCTAATCGAGCTTCCCAATATTGAAAAGCAAAAGGAAATAGTGGGCATTTTGAGAAAGGCAAAATCCATTGTTGACGCACGTCAGCGCGAACTCTCAACCCTCGATAATCTCATCAAAGCCCGATTTGTCGAGATGTTTGGGGATCCTATGACTAATCCCAAAGAATATCCAATCAAAACAATTTCTGAGTTATTTGATGTCGGTTCCAGCAAACGGGTTTTTGAATCCGAATGGCGTGAAAAAGGCGTTCCTTTTTACAGGGCGAGGGAGATTGTTAAATTAGCAAAAGAGGGGTTCGTTAACAATGAGCTCTATATTGATGTAGAGCTATACGAAAAATATAAAACAAAATATGGAGTCCCCAAACCCGGAGATATTATGGTTACTGGCGTTGGGACATTAGGCGTTTGCTATATAGTCCAACCGCATGATAAGTTCTATTTCAAGGATGGAAACACCTTGTGGTTCAAAAACAGAGGCGTATGTAGTGAGAGATTTATTGTAGAACAATACAAAACGGATTTTGTTCGCAACCAAATTGAAGCAAACGCAAATGTTTCTACTGTCGGAACTTATACGATAACCAATGCCAATAATACAAAAGTCTTAGTCCCGTCTTTGGAGGAGCAACTGGCATTCAATTCTTTCGTCGCACAAGTAGACAAATCAAAATTTGCTGTTCAAAAGGCGCTTGATGAAGCGCAGTTGCTGTTTGACAGCTTAATGCAAAAATACTTTGGATGAGGTGGTTTAATATGGAGTTTAAAGATTTAGCACCATGGATTGCAATTACTATAACTTTAGCATTGTCAATTCTTGTTCCGTTGTTTACTCAAATTGCAAATAATTGTCACCAAAGAAAACTACAGCAAGAAAAATTCATTTATGAAGAAAGGCAGAAGAGAATAAACGCATATGAATACTTTTTGTCAGAAGTAGGCGCCGCAGTAACCGCGACGGCTTATCAAGATAAAGAAAACTTCTCAAAAGCCGGCAGCGCAATTCATAAGTTGTATGCCTATGCTCCTATAGAATGGTACGATTATTTAGATACATTGACTGAATGCGTTGCAAAACTGGATTGGAATAATGCCAGACCTTTACTTCAAAAACTAGCGAAGTTGGTTAAAGCTGAGTTGAATAGAGAATGGCACAGGTGATTAATAAGTAACTATCGTTTAATAGTTGGACGGTAGTTAGATGACTTGAAATAAGGAAGATATAGATTAAAGAGGTATATGATGGAAGTTTTAATGATAGGAAACGGCTTTGATTTGAGCTGCAACCTGCCGACTACATATTTATGTTTCTTGTGGTCCGTTAGTTGTATAGTGAATTTTGTAACAAAACATGGCGGTTTAGGTTTAATAAGTTATTTGCCAGAGATTAGTATTTATGACGTGCTTAGTAATATACAAGGCATTTGCCCTGAAGCCAAAAACAGTCTTGATGCATATGAAGAGGTGTACAAAAAAGTTATTATTCAAAAAGAGTCCATATGGAAGTTTGCAAAAATATGTGAAGAGAATTGTTGGTGGCATTATTTCTATCATAAGGGTTTTATGAATATTAACTGGATTGATTTTGAGCAAGAGATTAAAACAGTATTGGATGTGTTTGAAGACTTCTTTGAGAAGAATAAAGAAGAGAAACCTGAAAAGTATTATTATGATACATTATTAGACGATGTGTCAAAACAGTATTTATGCTATTTCGATTTCTTTTATGATGTGGATAGTAAAACAGGCATTAGGATTTGCAAGAAATACATTAAACGACATCCAATTGATAGCACGAAAATTATAATAGACAGAGAGCAAATAATTACAGAGCTTTATAAAGATTTGGGTGGTTTTATAAGTATAATGCGGGAGTACTTTAAAGTTTTTGTCGACGAAACATTAGATGAAATCAAAGCGAGCGGTAATTTTAGGTGCAATGAGGAGTTCGCGAAGGTTGATATGGTAATATCATTTAATTACACAAACGCTATGGAAAAACTCTATGACATATCAAATGTTGCTCATATTCACGGCAAGATTGATGGTGATATAGTGCTTGGTGTTGACCCGGACGAAAAGGATGAGAAGGATGGCGATACCACATTTATACCATTCAAAAAGTATTATCAAAGAGTTGTGAAAAAAACGGATCTAGATTATTTGGAGAGAATACAAAGCATAATGAAACAGGACTATCCTGCTTATAGTACGCGACTGAGGATATTTGGGCACTCATTAGATAAAACAGACGGAGACATAATTGAAGAACTTTTTGGTGTTGCTAATGAAATCACTGTTTATTATCATAAAGAGGAAGATGAGCCAAAATTCTTACGGAATCTCGTTAGAATACTAGGGAAGGAAAAACTCGATGAGATACGTTTGAATAAGAAACTGGAATTTAAGAACATAAGCGAGTTAAAGGTGAGGGAAGAGAAGAGTAGAGTTTCAATTCAATTTTAAAATATTGGAGGTCTCTATGACCAACTTTGATTTCTTAAAAACAGACAGTCGTTTCGACGGATTCGCCGACGCGGCGATCGCCGCCGAGAAGCTGCTGCATATAGACGTTGACTCCTGCGTTACAAACTGCCGCAGGGCGATGGAATTCGCGGTCAAATGGATGTATTCCGTTGACAGCGAGCTGTCAATGCCTTATCAGGATACTCTCGTTTCTCTGATGAACGATGAGAAGTTCCGCGCTATCGTCGGCGATGATATCTGGAAGCGCATGGACTTCGTCCGCAAGCTCGGCAACGCCGTTATGCACGGCGGCAGGAAGATCACGCCGGAGCAGGCGGAGCTTTGCATAGAGAATCTGTTTTATTTTCTCGATGAGGTCGCCTATTTCTACTCGGACGAGTATTCGGGGCGCGAGTTCGATAAGTCGCTGCTTGCGCCGGTTCCGGAAGCGCCGCAACCCGCGCCGGAGCGGGATATCGACCTTGCCGCGCTGATCGAGGAGAACAAGGCGATGAAGGCGGAGCTTTCCGCCCGCCGCGAAATGCAGCAGCAGACCTACGTTCCGAAGCCGCTGGAACTTTCCGAGTATAAGACGCGCAAGGTGTATATCGACTTTATGCTTCAAGACACCGGCTGGATCGAGGGCAGGGACTGGCTCAATGAGGTCGAGCTTTACGGCATGCCCAACGAGTCCGGCGTCGGCTACGCCGATTACGTGCTTTACGGCGACGACGGCAAGGCGCTCGCAGTGCTTGAGGCGAAGCGCACCTGCGTCGACGTCGCGAAGGGGCGCCAGCAGGCGAAGCTTTACGCCGATCTGCTCGAGAAGAAGTACGGCCGCCGCCCTGTGATATTCCTTTCCAACGGGTTCGATACGCGCATACAGGACAACCTCTATCCCGAGCGCAAGGTCGCGTCGGTCTATTCCAAACGCGACCTCGAGAAGCTGTTTAACCTGCAGACTATGCGGACAAGCCTAAAGCATGTGATGGTCAACAGGGATATCGCGGGACGCTATTACCAGGAGGGCGCCATCAAAGCCGTCTGCGACGCTTTCGATAATAAAAACCGCCGCAAAGCGCTGCTCGTTATGGCGACCGGTTCCGGCAAGACGCGGACGGTCATAGGGCTTTGCGACGTTCTTTTGCAGCGCGGCTGGGTGAAGAATATCCTCTTCCTCGCCGACCGCACCTCGCTCGTTACGCAGGCGAAGCGCAGTTTTGTCAATCTGCTGCCGGATCTTTCTGCGACGAATCTCTGCGAGGAGAAGGATAACTTCACGGCGCACTGCGTTTTTTCGACCTATCAGACGATGATGAACGTCATCGATACCGCGAAGGACGAGAAGGGCAAGCTTTTCACCGTCGGGCATTTCGACCTCGTCATTTGCGATGAGGCGCACCGCTCGATTTATAACAAGTATCGCGATATCTTCACTTATTTCGACGCGCCTCTCGTTGGTCTTACCGCTACGCCGAAGGACGAGATAGATAAGAATACGTACGAAATTTTCGAGCTCGAAAACGGCGTTCCGACTTACGGCTACGAACTCGCGCAGGCGGTGCGGGACGGTTATCTCGTCGATTTCATGTCGGTCGAAACGCGGCTGAAGTTCATCGAGCAGGGCATCGTTTACGACGAGCTTTCCGACGAGGATAAGGAAGCGTATGAAAACCTTTTCGTCGACGAGAACGGCGAGCTGCCGGAGAGTATTTCTTCTACGGCGCTGAACGAGTGGCTTTTCAACGAGGATACTATCCGCGAGGCGCTGCGCGTGCTTATGGATAACGGCTTGAAAATAGACTATGGCTCAAAGCTCGGCAAGACCATCATATTCGCTAAGAACCATTACCATGCGGAGAAGATCCTTGAGGTTTTCGGCAGAGAGTATCCGCATCTGCCCGGATTCGCTAAAGTCATAGATAACTATATGACTTATTCGCAGAGCGCGATAGACGAGTTTTCTGATCCGAAGAAATTGCCGCAAATCGCGATTTCCGTTGATATGCTTGATACCGGCATCGACGTGCCGGAAGTCCTGAACCTCGTCTTTTTCAAGAAGGTCATGAGCAAGGCGAAGTTCTGGCAGATGATCGGGCGCGGAACCCGTCTCTGTCCCGCGCTCGTGGACGGGAAGGATAAGGAGAAGTTTTATATCTTCGATTTCTGCGGTAACTTCGAGTTTTTCCGCATGAACAAAGGCAGACCGACGGCGGCTACGACGGCGATTCAGGGCGCGATATTCTGCCTGAAGGCGCAGATCGCTTTCAAGTTGCAGGATCTGTCTTACCAGACCGACGAGCTTATCGGGTTCCGCAAGTCGCTCGTTGACGATATGGTCGGTAAGGTCAGGGAATTGAATAGGGAAAACTTCGCCGTTCGCCAACACCTGAAGTTTGTCGAGCTTTATTCCGTTCCGGATAACTACCGGACGCTGACGTATGAGGATACTCTGTTGATGAAGCAGGAACTCGCGCCGCTGATTATTCCCGATGAGGACGACGTAAAAGCCCTTCGCTTCGACGCGCTTATGTACGGTATCGAACTAGCGTACCTCGCCGGCAGGGGCTTCGAGCGCTACCGGAAAGACCTCATAAAAAAGGTCGCGGCAGTAGCGAACGTTGCGAATATTCCGGAGATCATGGCGCAGTCTGATTTGATTGACAGGATTCTTCACACTGATTACATTGACAATGCCGGAATTAACGAGTTTGAGTATATCCGCGATAGTCTTCGCGACTTGATGAAGTATATCCCGGTAAACAGGATTCTGTATGATACCGATTTTAACGACGATATACTGTCAATAGATTGGAATGAAGCGAAGCTCGAGAACGACGATTTGAAGAACTACAAAGCCAAGGCGGAGTTTTATATCCGTCAGCATCAGGACAACGCCTCGATTGCCAAACTGAAAAGCAATCAGCCGCTGACTGCTGAAGACGTCAAGGCCCTGGAGGCGATTCTCTGGAGCGAAGTCGGCACCAGGGAGGAGTATGAAGCGGAGTACGGGCAGAAGCCGCTGGGCGAGCTTGTCCGCGAAGTCGTCGGACTCGATATGAGTGCGGCGAAAGAAGCGTTCGCCGAGTATCTGAACGACGTTAATCTTGATAGCAGGCAGATATATTTCGTCAACCAGATTGTCGAGTATATCGTGCATAACGGTTTGATGAAGGATCTGTCGGTTCTGCAGGAGCCGCCGTTTACCGATCAGGGCAGTATCGTTGAGGTGTTCACGGATATTTCGGTTTGGGCAGGGATAAGAAAAGCGATAGAACGCGTCAACACAAACGCCGTCGCGGCTTAGTCGTGTGAATTAATAACTCCGTTAATAGATTCTTGCTGTGGCGGGAGTTGGGCAGGCGGCGAAGATGATAGATATTTAAACAATTATCAAGGTGTCCGGAGTTCGAATCTCCGATGGGTCACCACCTAAAACGCCCGCGAAGCCTTTATTATGCGGCTTCGCGGGCTTTTTTGCGCTTGTTTTTACAAGCGCAAAAGACCGATTTTACGCAAAAATACGCAAAAAACCGCCCGTTTTCGGCAAAAGATAAAAAAGTTGTAATTATAAATACTGTCTTGATAAATGTCAAGTTTTCTGATAACATAGACACAAGAAGATAGATATGTCAAAAAACGGATGGGGAGCGTGAGGACGTTGAAATTGACGGTGTTTTATCTTGATGGCTGCCCGTATTGCCGTAAGGCAAGGGAAGCCGTCCTTGAACTGAAGTCGGAAAACCCGTCTTTCGAGAAAGTCGATATCGAATGGATCGAAGAAAATGCCAACCCGGAAATTGCGGATGCCTATGATTACTACCGCGTGCCCAGTATCTTTTCGGGAGACGAAAAACTGTATGAATGCAGTCCGGGCACCGATTATTCAGAGATCAAGCAGCAGTTTGAGCGAGCGATGCAATCGGCGGCCGAATGATCCGAAATTTGAACGGCCTTATAAACCGTTCGTTTATTGGGTTTCAGTCAAGTGTACGGAGGTCGAATCTCCGAACGAAAACACAAAAAAGCCCCGCCGCGGCGGGGCTTTTTTGTGTGTATGTTACTGCTGCGCTTTCGCTTTTGATATCTTCTCGTATTCCGCGTCGACCATCGCGTTGTAGTCGCTGTCGGTGAGTTTCAGGCTTTCCTGACCGCTGACTGACTCCGCGGCGAAACTGTCGAACATCCTTTGTTTTTCTTTAAGTATATTGACGATCTGCTCGTCTACGGTGTTGGCGCAGAGCAGCCGGTAGACCATAACTTTGTTTATCTGTCCCATTCTGAAAGCCCTGCCGATTGCCTGGCTTTCGAGCGACGGCTTGAGCTGCGGCTCGCAGAAGACGATGACGCTCGCCGCCTGGATATTCAAGCCGGTGCCGCCCGCCTGTATCTGCGCGAGAAGCACCGCGCCGGTCTCGCAGTTGGTGAAATCGTCGATGATCTTTTGCCTGTTTTCCGCGGAAACGCTGCCGTCGATGGGGCCGAAGACGGGCGCGTCGACGACCTCCTTCGCCGCGGCGATCGTGCTGATAAAGAAGGAGAAGACGATGACCTTGCGTCCCTCGCTGACCGCCTGCTCGCAAAGGTCGCGGAGAAGGTCCGCCTTCGAGGAATCACCGATATCGGCGGCGCTCCACGAAACGCGCCGCATATCCATAAAGTTCTTGCTCATGACGGAAGCGCAGTACGCCTCCGACTCCGAGTCGTTCAGCTCGCACCACATTTCCTTTTCGACCTTTTCGGGCAGCTCGTCGAGCACGTCCTCTTTCGTGCGGCGGAAGTAGACGGACGAGATCGCCTGTCTGAAGAGGAGCGCGTGTTCAAGCGTGGCGTATTTCGAAGCCTCCTGTTCGACCTCCGGTTTCAGCGATTTAATGAGGAAGCACATCTCGCCGACGTTGTTCTCGAGCGACGTGCCGGTCATGAACAGAACTCTGTCGGTGTGCGCGCGGAGCCGAAGGACCGAAACGGTGCGGTTTGCGGACGGATTCTTTATGTAATGGGCTTCGTCAACCACTAGCATCGAGTAATGTAAACCTTCCTCGAGGTCGATTTTGTTCGCGGTTTCATAGGTCGTTACGCCGACTCCGCCTTCATTTTGCCACTTTTCGAGGTTTTCAAAAAGGTCTTTCCCATGCAGTCCGACGACGTCGAGTGAGCTGTGCTTGTTTATTTCGCGGCACCAGTTGACGAAGACGCTGGCGGGGCAGACGACGAGGAAGCGCGCCTTTTCTTCGGCGGAGTTCTCGATCGCGGTCATTGCGGCGATCGCCTGGACGGTCTTGCCGAGTCCCATATCGTCGCCGAGCAGGACGGCGCCCTGGTTGATTATATACTGAACGCCGAAATACTGATACGCTCTGAGCGTGCATTTCAGCCCGGTCAGGTCGAGCGGTACGCTTTCGATTGCGACGGCGAGCTCGTTAGGCAGGCCGTTCCTCTCGATGATATCGCGGTACTTGCGGCGCGTCGCCGAAGCTTCGCCCTGCTTTCTGCCGCTCAGAATGGCGTCGAGCGTTGAGTAGAAGCCGGCGGCGTTCCGCGCGAAACTGCTCCAGTACTCGTCGTGCTGCGCCTTGAGTATGCGGTTTCTGCCGCTTATCAGCTCGCTTATTTCGTTACCGTACTCGCCTGCGGTGTAGAAATCGACCTTTTGCAGGTATTCGCCGACACGCCGCTTTGTTTCTGCGGAGCTGAAAAGCCAGCTTATGCGGTTAGAAGCGGGACGCGTGTCTTTCAACGCCTGAGAAATATCGACGTGATTGCTTTTATAAACCGCGCTCGCTGCGTCGCTGTTCTGCTTCAACTCGCGTGAAAGATAGAGCGCGCGTATCAGCGCTTCCTGCTTTGCGGATTTGTTGTTCGGGTCGATGCGCAGGCGGGTGGAGGCGTTTACGTCTTTAACTATCTGCCGGACGCTGCGGACAATCCCGTCCGCGCTCTTGCCGCCGACGCCCTTGATGCGGGTAAGGGAAGAGGCGCTCGCGTCCTTGAGTTGATAAACGCTCTTGTATCCGACTTTTTTGAGCGCGGATACTCTGATGCCGGAAGCGTATTCGTTCAGCCGTTCAATCGGAGTTTCCCACAGCGCGAGCGCGCGGAGCTCCTCGAGATACTCCTCCGCGGCTTGCGCGGCCTCTTTTTCTATACGCGAATCAACGCCGATAAGCGCTTTGAGCTGCTTCTCGGCTTCGACAAGCGCTCTGCGTCTGCCGTGCGCGGATTTATACGTAACGGTGTTTTCGCTCATAATTCTCTCCCGAAAGAGTATTCGCCATATTATAGCATATTTCGGCGGCGTACGCCGCATTTTTTTGAATTTGTTTATAATCCGTTTGTTTTGATTGCAAATGTGACGGGTTAGATTACACAGCGCTTGAAATATCGAGTAGGATATGTTATAATACAATATATAATACAATATATATTTGACCGCATCGGGAGGGGTGAATGACATGGCTTATACGCAGGAAAGGATAAGCGGGATAGTAGCCGCGCAGCGCAAATACTTCCGCGGCGGCGAAACACTCGACGTCAAGTGGCGTATCGAGCAGCTGAAAAAGCTCAAGCAAGCCGTGATAGACCATAAAGACGCGCTTCTGGCCGCGCTTCACGAAGACCTCGGCAGAAGCCCTGTCGAGGCGTACCTGTGCGACGTCGGGCCCGTTATCGTCGAAATCAACGAGATCATACGCGGAGTGAAAAAGTGGGCGAAGCCCGAAAAACATTTCAGCGGTCTTATGTGCTTCCCGAGCACGCGCACGACGGTGTATAAAATGCCTTACGGCGTTTCGCTGATAATCAGCCCGTTCAACTTCCCGATACTGCTGACGCTCGGCGTGCTCGCGGCGAGTATCGCCGGCGGCAACACCGCCGTCGTCAAGGCGAGCTCAAAGTCCGCGGCGAGCACAAAGGCGCTGCAGAAGCTCATTGCCGACACCTTCCCCGAGAACTACATCACCCTTATTGACGGCGGACACGACGTTGCGGATATGTGCCTCGCAGAACGCTTTGACAAGATATTCTATACCGGTTCGCCCGCGGTCGCGAAGCACGTGCTTTCCGCCGCGGCGCAGAACCTCACGTCCGTCGCGCTCGAGCTCGGCGGCGAAACGGGCAACTGGTGCGTCGTGCGCAAAGACGCCGACCTGAAGGACGCCGCGCGCAAGATCGCCTTCTTCAAGCTCTGCAACGCGGGGCAGATCTGCATTAACGTCAACCAGATCGCCGTCGCCGAAGAGGTCGCCGACGAGTTCCTCGCGGAGCTCAAAAAAGAATTCGTCCGCCAGATAGGCGAGAAGGCGGAGGATAATCCCGACTACCCGAAGCTCATCACGGACGCCGTCTATGACAAGTGCGTGCGGCTTACCGAAGAATACGCCGGCAGAATCGTTTTCGGCGGCACGGGAAATAAAGAAGCGCGCCGGTTTTCACCGACGCTTATCTACCCCGTGAAGCCCGACGAGGATATCGTGCGGCACGAGCTGTTCTGCCCGCTGCTGCCGGTCGTTCCGTTCAAGGATGCCGAGGTTGACGGGATTATGGATATAATCGCGGAGCGCGAGCATCCGCTTTCCATGTACGTTTTCACTTCGGATAAGAAGTGGGCGAATAAGGTCATGTCGACTCAGCAGTACGGCGGCGGTTGTATCAACGAAGTGTGTACTCATATGATGGTCAAGGGCGTGCCGTTCAACGGCACCGGGCATTCCGGTATGGGCGCCTACCACGGGGAGTGGGGCTTCCGCGAGTTCACGCATCCCTCGACCGTGCTGACGGGTAAAACGCACTTCAACATTCCGCTCCGCGAACACCCGTATTCGGGCAAAGAAGGGGAGAAGAAGATGAAGCTGCTCAGGAAGCTGGAGAAGTGATCACAGCAGTATTTCCGCCGCGACGACTGCGAACGTGCCCGGCGCGCCGAGCAGGAACGACGCCGAAAGACTTATCGCGTTGAGTCCGACTGAAATGCCGGTCAGCCCCGCCGCGAGATTGAACGCGCAGAGCAGGGAAAGACCACCGAGTCCTCCCGCGAAGAAGCGCCGCTTTTTCGAGCCGCCCGCGGCGGTGAGAAAAAACGACAGCGCAAACAGTGCCGAAGCGCCGACGACAGTCCAAAACGTGTTCATAAATATGTCCTTTCCCATTCAGCTCGCCTTGCGGCGCGCCTTGTCCATCAGAGCGCCGTATTTGCTTTCCGCGGCGCAGAGAAGAAAGATTATCTCGTCCATTCTTTCGGGATCGTTTTCGTAATCGAACCGGCAATACAGCCGCGCCAGTTCGTTTTTCGCTTCCTCGATTTCATCGAAGAGAGAAGGCTCGGATTCAACCGCGTTTTTCTGCATGGTTACCACCCTTTTTGTAAAAGATATTGCACGAGTACGGAAAATATACCCGCGCAATGATATTTTTGCCTCCTTTGGTGAAACTTATGCCGGCGCAGTTGACAGACGGGATATGATTTGTTAAAATATGGTTGGTGATAAATATGAGAGTTGAACCCGGCGGACTCAGCAATATCAACGACGTAAAAATCCTGATTTGCCGCGTCCTGAATGAACTTGACAACCCTATAGCGATGTCGGATCTTACCGACGGAATGCTCACGGACGGCTACGTCAATTACTTTGATTACGCGATAGCCGTCAACGACCTGTGCGAAAACGGCCACGTCCGCAAGGAGACCGAGGACGGCAGGATAGTGTTTTACATAACCGAGGACGGCAAAAACGCGGACCGTCTGCTCGGAGCGAGTCTTCCGCTTGCCGTATGTGAAAAAGTATACGCCGCCGTGCTCGCCGCGAGAAGCGGCGGCAGGGCGATCTGCACGATAGAGCCGCATGAGCTGGGATGCTTCGTCCGTATGCGCTTCATTCTCGGGGGCAGGGAGCTTTTCAACGTCAAACTTGAGGCGGGCGACGAGATGACCGCCGAGGATATGAAGCGCAACTTCCTGAAAAATCCTCACGACGTTTATATTTCGCTTGTCAAACTGATAAAGTGATCAGAGTATATTTCGCAGCAGCGGCGTTTCGCTTTCGGTGATATGCGCCAGCATCGCTTTCAGCATACGCAGTTCGCCTATAATACCGCTTTTGTCCCGGCATTGAGCAAATCCTTTCATTTGCTCGATGCCGATTCTTATGTCGTGCATTTCCTCGTGCCGTACGAAAAGCAGATAATACGGCTCGCGATCGTCCCAGAAGTCGCCGAACTCTTCAAGCGTCCGCAGACAGGCGGCGTAGTCCTCGCTCATCGCCGCGCTCTCCGCTCTTTCTATAAAAGCGCCGGCGTCCGCCTCGGTACGGCGCAGAAAGAAGAGACACGCGAGGCTTGAACCTATTATTATCGCAAGCAGGACGGGAACGGCTATCGCAATACGCTTCATTTCGCATCTCTCCCGACTATATCGAATTTTCCGTCGCCGAGGCTGAAACAGTAAAACACGTCGCCGAGGGCGAAGTTTTCGGCGTTCAACGCGGCCGTAAGTTCGTTTTTTCCGACTCCGGCCGCTTTCAGTTCGTTTATATCAATTTTTCCGTCGCTGACGACCATTCTCGGCAGCGTTTTCGGCGGCGGCGCGGAGGCGTCCGCCGGAATGACGCTGATCTTTCCGTCAGTTTCCACTATAGCGAAAGCGACGTCCGAGAACAAGGCGCAGCCGCAGTTGCGTACCTCCCCGAGCAGGTCGTCGAGAGTGAAACGCAGACGAAGCAGGTTATTCTGCACGACCGTACCGTTATCGATAACGACTATCGGCGAGCCGAGCGCGCGGCGTCGGAATCCCGCCGAACGCAGACTTATCGCCGAAACGGCGAGCTCGCAAATAACGAGCGTGATAAGCGGTATCAACCCCTGCATAAGCGGTATTCCCGTGTTTGTTATCGGTATCGCCGCAAGGTCGGAGATAATTATGGTGATGATCAGCTCGCCGGGCTGAAGATCTCCGAGCTGGCGTTTTCCCATCAGCCGCATCGCGAGCATGAGCAGTACGTATATCGTTATTGTGCGTATAAAAGAAACGAGCATTATTCCGCCTCCTTTAGCGTATTTTTCCCGCGCGAACGCCTCAATTATTCGGAAACAAGCCGCTTTTCGCTTCATAAAATGAGGTGGGGAGGGCGAGATTATGAAAAAACGCCGTAGGCGCTTGAGGATCATACTCTGCGCGGCGCTGGTAATCGCGGCGCTGTTGATCATTCGCGCGCGTATGCGCCCGTACGTCGCGGCGCTGGTCGAAATGGAGGGAAGACGTCTCGGCTCGGATGCGATAACGCGCGGCGTCGTTCGCGTTTTTGCGGAGAATAAGCCTGAGTACGGCGACGTCGTTTCGGTTGCGTACGCAGCCGACGGCAAGGCGGTGTCGCTCCGCGCCGACGCGGCTAAGCTGAACGCGCTTCGCCTCGCGGTGGGAGAGGCCGTCGCGGACGAACTCGGAGAGAGGCCTGCCGCGAGCGTGAGGATGTCGCTGGGAAGCCTGGCGGGCGAGCTGTTCGCGGGCAGGGGTATTACCGTAACGGTCCGGCTCGATTCCGTCGGCACGGTCGACGTGGATTTCGAGAGCGAGTTCCTATCGGCGGGCATCAACCAGACGCTTCACCGCATCACTATGAAGGTCGTCGTCACCTTCACGCTGCTCGCCGCAACCTACCGCGTCGACACGCAGTCGACCTGCGCTTTCAATCTTGCGGAAACCGTCATTGTCGGAGGAGTTCCGGAGAACTATACGGATATAGGATTCGTGACCGAAGACGATTACGGGCGCATGAATAACCGCCTGCCTTAAAAATAACACCCAAGTTTTGACAATTTTTTATTGTAATTACTCAAAATGGCGTGTATAATATAAAAGTGAAAGGATGTGAACGCATGACTTCGCTGGCTGAAAACCGAAAAGTCAAGTTCTTGATCAATATCGCATTTATCGCGGTTTGCGTTGTGCTGGCATATTTCGGGCTGCGCTATCTGCCGGGATTGTTTATGCCGTTCATATTCGCGTTTTTCATAGTGCTTATCACCAATCCGCTTGTTAACTTCTGCGAACGAAAGCTGAAGATACCGAGAAAGATAGGCGGTCCGATCATAGTCATTCTCGCGATTGGGCTTATCGTATTGCTTTTCTACTTCGTTATAACGGTCGTTCTCAGCGAGGCTTCTGATCTCGTAAAGGACGTCAGCCGGCTGTTGAACAGCATGCCGGAAAAGTGGGAAAAAGTGATCGCGTCCTACGAATCGTTCCTTGACAGGATAGGTCTTCCCGCCGTACTGCGTGACGCTTTCGACTTTAACAAGCTTGTTTCGAATATGACGAAATCCCTGTCGGAGACGCTTGACGTGCAGAATATCGTTTCAGGCATAGTATCCAACGCGTCGTCGTTCCTGTTCGGATTCTTCATCATGGTAGTCGCGACGGTGCTGCTCAGCGCGGACTACGTTCGTATAAGAGCGTTCGTGATGCGGCAGCTTTCGCCGCGGTATCAGAAAACGATGCTGAACGTCAAGGTGTTCATGAAGACGACGGTCTGGGGATACATCAAGACTTATGCGATAATCTTCGCGTTCTACTTTGTCGCCATGGTGGCGTTGTTCCTGATACTGAAGGTGGATCACGCGGTGCTTATTTCTTTCCTTATCGCGCTCGTCGATCTGCTGCCGGTATTGGGCTTGGGGATCGTTTTTATCCCGTGGTCAATAATCAGCATTATCGGCGGTGACGTCTGGTTCGGTATCGCGCTGATAATCGCTTACGTCGTGCTGACGTTCGTCAGAAATCTCATCGAGCCGAAGCTGATCGGCAAGCAGGTCGGAATTCATCCGTTCGTCGCTCTGCTCGCGCTCTATCTCGGGCTTGAACTTTTCGGAGTTATCGGCGTGTTCGTGCTGCCGCTGTCGGTAATACTGCTTAAGAGCGAGCACGACGCGGGAAGACTGCACATATGGAAATGACGCGTCCGCACGTTGAGATTTTCACCGACGGCGCCTGCTCCGGAAATCCGGGCGCGGGCGGATGGGGAGCGATCCTCCGCCATAACGGCAGGGAAAAGGAACTCGCCGGCGGCGAAAAGGAAACGACGAACAACCGCATGGAGCTGACCGCCGTCATTGAGGCGCTCTCCGCGCTGAAAAAACCGTGCAGGGTAACGCTTACGACGGATTCGCAGTACGTTGCCAACGCCATTGAACAGCGATGGGTCTACGCCTGGCAGGCGAAGAACTGGCGCAAAGCGGACGGGAAACCGGCGCTGAACGTCGACCTCTGGCAAAAGCTGCTCCCGCTTCTCGAAACGCACGACGTCGCTTTCGTCTGGATCCGCGGTCACAACGGCCACCCCGAAAACGAGCGGTGCGACGCTCTTGCGGTCGCGGAAACAGCTAAACTGAAATGACCGCGCCCTGATTCAAAGCATAAAACAACGCCCTAATCCCGAGGGCGTTTTGTCATATGCGCCGTAATTATTTCTTCCACGTTGCCCGCGAAAGGCCGATAATCAGGGGGAATATCTCCAATCTTCCGAGCATCATCATTGCTGAGAGAACTATCTTCGAGAACGCCGAATAATTCGCGTAGCAGGACTGCGTTCCGAAGAACGGGCCGATGTTGTTGAAGCAGGAAATAGTCGCCGTCAGATTCGTTTCGAATCCGAAACGCTCCCACGAGATAAGCAGGAAAGCCGTTACCAGACAAAGAACGTAAAACGCGAGGTAAACCGTTACGCTCTTCTGCGTCGCTTCGTCGACGTCTTTTTCCTCGAATTTTATCGCGCTGATCGAACGCGGATGAAGCATATGCTTGACTTCGCGCGTTATCTGCTTGAAAATCAGAATGACGCGCGAGACCTTCAATCCGCCGGCGGTCGAGCCGGCGCAGCTTCCGATACACATCAGCGTGAGCAGGATGCCCTTTGAAAGTGACGGCCACGCGTTCATATCCGTCGTCGTGTAACCGGTGGTGGTGATTATCGACGACACCGAGAATGCCGAGTCTTTGATCGCTTCGCCGAGCGTGGCGTACATCGAGCTGACGTTCCAGGTGATTATCGCGGCGCCGATGACGAATAAGGAAAGATAGAGCCGCAGCTCAGAACTCCTGAACACGGTGCGGAACTTGCGCATCAGCAGCAGGAAATAGAGGTTGAAATTTACGCCGAACACCAGCATAAATACCGTGATGACTATCTGCGAATACGTGCTGTACGCGCCTATCGAAGCGTTCTTTATACTGAAGCCGCCGGTGCCCGCGGTTCCGAACGTGTGGACGAGCGCCTCGAAAAGATTCATATCGCCCGCCCAGAGAAACGCGACTTCGGTAAGCGTGAGCGCTATGTAGATATAATAGAGGATCTTCGCGGTGTCGCGGGCCTTCGGCACGAGCTTGCCAACGGCGTGACCCGGCATTTCGGCGCGCATCAGGTGTATCGAGCGGTCGGAAACGTTGCGTACGACCGCCATGAGGAGCACTATAACGCCCATACCGCCGAGCCAGTGGGTGAAGCTTCGCCAGAAATGCATCCCGTGCGAGAGCGTTTCGACGTCCTCGAGGATGGAGGCGCCGGTAGTCGTAAAACCGCTGACCGTTTCAAAAAACGCGTTGACGTAGTTCGGTATGGCGCCGCTGATGACGAAGGGGAGAGCGCCTATGGCTGACATACCTATCCAGCTCAGCGCCGCGATTGCGAAACCCTCTTTCGCGTATATGACGTGGTTTTTAGATCTGAATATCAAAAGCAGCAGAAGGCCGAGCAGCGCGGCTCCCGCCGAAACGGCGATAAAAGACTGCATTGACTTCTGTTCGCCGTATATCAGCGATACGACGGCGGGGAACAGAAGACACACCGCGCATGCGAGCGACATTCTGCCGAGGGTATTGAATACCATTTTGCGATTCATAAACGAACGCACCTCAAAACCGTTTTCGCGTTCAGCGAAAGCGTATTATAGCTTAGATCTTGAAACACTTCTGCAGCGCCTTGCGGTCGCCGAGGACGAGCATCGTCTTGTGCTCGTCGAGGAGGGTCTCCGGCGTGACCGAAAGTTTCATATCGCCGTTCTCTTTGACGGCGAGAATGTTGATTCCGTACTTTTTGCGGATGTCGATCTGACCGACGGATTTGCCGATCCAGTCTTTCGGAACCGTGACTTCGAATATGGCGTGTCCTTCGTCAAGGCGTATGTAGTCGAGGATGTGATCTGAGGAGTAGCGTATAGCAGCCCATTCGGCGATCTGTTTCTCGGGGTTGATGACTTCATCCGCGCCGTTGCGCAGCAGGAACTTCGCCTGCACCTCTCTGTCGGCGCGGGAAACGACGAGTTTGCCGCCCAGCTCTTTGAGCAGGGAGGTCGTTTCGAGCGAGCTCTGGAAGTCGTTGCCTATAGCGACGATGCAGACGTCGAAGTTGTTTACGCCGAGCGATTCGAGGAACATTTCGTTCGTGCTGTCGCCGATCTGCGCGTCGGTGACGAAGGGGAGAACGGCGTTCACGCGCTCCTCGTCGCGATCGATCGCGAGCACCTCGTGTCCGAGATCGCTGAGTTGTTTCGCGACCAGGCGGCCGAAATTACTGAGGCCTATCAACAGGATTGATTTCATAATAACATCTCCTTATTCTCGATCAGCCGACGCTGATCCTTCCGACCGGACGCTGTGAAACGTCTCCGCCTTTGCTGTTGACGGCGGCGTACATCAGCGTCAAACCGCCCACGCGCCCGAAGAACATCAGCAGTATAAGAATCATATGCGACGCAAAACTGAGCGCGGGCGTTATTCCGAGCGTCAGGCCGACCGTACCGATTGCCGACGCGGTTTCAAAAATACAACTGCCGAGCGGCAGACCGTCGATAAAACTGATCGCCGCGGCTCCGGTAAGTGCGAGGAACAAATACATTATCAGCAGCGCGGCGGCGCTTTTGACCGTGCTGTCCTCGATGCGCCTGCCGAACATCTCAGGGCTTTTCTTTCTGCGGAAGACCGAAAACGAGCTTGAGCAGAGGACGGCAAGCGTAGTGGTTTTCATACCGCCGGCGGTCGAACCGGGCGAGCCGCCGATGATCATGAGGACGATGATGAGCATACGTCCGGCGCTCGTGAGCGCGGTAAGGTCCGCGGTGTTGAAGCCCGCGGTCCTCGGCGTTATCGCCTGGAAAAGCGACAGACAAATGCGGTCGCCCATCGGATGATCGGCGTATTCGCCGAAAAACAGCATCACGGCGGGAATTAGTATAAGCAGTCCGGAGGTGACGAGCACGACCTTTGTCTGCGTTCTGTATCTCTTGAAGTGATGCTTATGCGTGTAAATATCGTCCCACGTCAGGAAGCCGATGCCGCCTATGATTATCAGCAGCGACAGCGGAATGACTACGCCGGGATTGCTTCCGAACGACGTCAGCGAAGAGAACTGTCCGGTCCGCGCTCCCATAATATCGAAACCGGCGTTGCAGAAAGCGGAGATCGAATGGAAGAACGACATCCATATGCCCGCGGCGCCGTACTGCGAGCAGAAGCTCGGCAGCAGCACCAGCGCGCCGGAAACCTCGAATATCAGCGCGGCTTTGAAGATAAAGCTCGTCATCCTTACGATGCCGCCTATCTGGTGCGCGGAAATGCTGTCCTGTAGCATGCTGCGCTGGAGAAGGGAGATCTTCCTGCCGGAGATCGTAGCGATAAACGCGGCGACGGATATGACGCCGAGTCCGCCTATCTGTATCAGCACGAGGATAACGCCCTGCCCGAAAGGCGACCAGAAACTCGCGGTGTCCTGAGTAACGAGTCCGGTGACGCATGCGGCGGATGTGGAGGTGAAGAGCGCGTCTTCAAAGCGCGCGCCGCCTTCGCCGTTCGTCGCTATGGGAAGCGTCAGCAGGGCGGTCCCGACGAGGATCAGGCATATAAACCCGAATATGATGATTTGGAAGGAAGACGGTTTCTTTTTGAATAACCCTCCGCTCATAACGGTACTCCGATCATAAAGAACTGTTCATCCGCCGCGTGCTACGCGAGGATGTCCGAAAGGTCGAAAAGCTTCTTGCCGGAAACGATAACGACGACTCTGTCGCCGGAAAGGATCATATCGTCGCCGGTGGGGATCATCGCTTTGCGCCCTTTGATTATGCCGGCGATGAGGACGCCGGGCTTCAGCTTCAAATCCTTGAGCGCGGTCTTGACGCCCTTGAAATCGGGGCTGACCTTGAACTCGACCGCCTCGACGCTGCCGTCCATCAGCTTATAAAGCGTCTCGACGTTGCTGCCGAGGGAGTTTTGCAGCGCGCGTGCGTAGCGCGAAACTATATCCGAAACGATGCGCTTGGGTGAGATGACGCTGTCGAGCCCGAGGTTCTGCGCCATCGCGTAAAGCTCGTCGCGGTTGACTTTGGAAACGACCTTCGGCACGTTGCGCGAGCCGGCGAAAATTGAGATGAGTATATTTTCCTCGTCCATGCCGGTCAGCGCGAGGAACGCGTCTACGCGGTCGATGCCTTCTTCGATGAGAAGCTCCTGCTCGGCTCCGTCGCCGACGATCATCGTGGCGGCCGGCAGCTTGGAGGAGAATTCGCGGCAGCGTTTCTCATCCTTGTCGATGACCGTGACGTTGCTTCCGCCGGAGAGCAGACGTTTCGCGAGGTAGAAGGAGATTCGGCTCGCGCCGAGTATAAGACTGCTTCGCGTCTGGCGGCTGACGACGTCCATCATCTTCAGAAGTTTGATTATTTCGGCGGGCGGCGCGGTCAGGCCGATCCTGTCGCCGCTCTGAAGAACGAAGCTGCCGTCGGGGATATAGACCTTGCCTTCGCGCTGGACGGCGCAGATAAGGAACTTCGCCGGGAACTTGCGGCGAAGGTCATAGAGTGCGACGCCGTCGAGAGGGGAGCCCGCCTTCAGCTTCAGCTCGACCATTTCGAGGTTGCCGCCGGAGAAGGTCTCGACGTTGACCGCGGCGGGGAGCTTGAGTATTCTGAAGATTTCCTGCGCGGCGAGCCAGTCGGGATTGATCGAAGCGGCGAGGCCGAGGTGCTGGCGGACGAAGATCATGCTTTTGTCGTTGTATTCGGGGTTGCGGATACGCGCGATGGTGTGCTTTGCGCCCATGCGCTGGGCGAAAAAGCAGCTGAGCATATTCGTTTCGTCGGAGCCGGCGACGGATACGAAAAGCTCCGCCTTTTCAACGCCGGCTTCGGTAAGAGTCTCGAAGTCCGTGCCGTTTCCGCAGACGGAAATAACGTCGTATATATTGCCTATGTTTTCGGTGACGGCGGGATCCATGTCGACAGCGACGACGTCGTGTCCTTCGGCGACGAGGCTGGAAATGATAGCCGTGCCGATCTTGCCGCAGCCGACGATGATAATTCTCAATCGTATCACTCTCTTTCACAACGATACCGGAATTATACCACAGGTATCCGAATAATTCAAGTGAAATAATTATTAGGAAAAACAAACGCCGTATTTATGCGTCGAAACGGCTTTGATAATACCCGAAACGCCGCGAAAAGTTACAAAAGAGTTACAAAAACGCCTTAAAAGTAACAAAAAGGTTACAAAACTGTAACTAATTTGTAACCGTTTTTTTCCTTTTTTCGTGATATAATATAACTGTGATCGGAAAAGGACGCCTTATTACTCGTATTTCGTTTATTATGATCCGAATTCGTCAAGGAGGGAACGACAGTGAAAAAGCTTATGGCGATCATCCTCATTTTCGCGCTTGCGGCGCCGCTTCTTACCGCCTGCGCGAAGACGCCGGAAACGACGTCAAGCTCGTCCGGCTCGTCTTCGGAGCAGGAAAACGCGCTTACCGCAGATGAATACTTCGCGGTTCCTGTTGAGTTTGACAGAATTAATCCACCTACTGAACTGCTCTACTATCCCGAAAATGCAGACGAAACCGTCCCTGTAGTTCTTTTGTCAGGAAGGAGTAAATCTGCTACTCAAAACACTCATGGAGTTGCGGTCAACGGGAATAAGCTTGAAATTATTAATGGAGATAACACAAGAGTGATCTATACAGGTAATTTTATTTGTCGTAAATCCGATGATAATAATGATGATGCTATTTATTCTTATTGGCATACGATAAGGATTGTTGGTGACATAATTATTTTTACAGCCGTTGTTGAAGATGGGTTTGAAATTAGATACGCGTATATTTATGACGGGGATAGCCGATTAGCAGCAAAAACCACTGAAGAACCTTATGATGCTTGGGCGGTTTCGAATCACGAGTTTGTATGGTCTATTGATAACAAAGATTACGCTCGTGTATATCACGAAAAGAAAGAAAACCACCCAAAAGACCAGGATTACATATTCGATATTGATGAAAACACAGAAACATGGGAGATTAACCAAAAGCAATGGGAGTTTCAAGAAATATATAAAGTTTATCCGGCCGAAAGCCATTATATTGATGTTATATCCGGTGCTACCGTTTCGGCGGGCATCCAGACCGGATCTGATATGGAGCTCTTCACTCCATATTACTCGCGTTGGTGGCTCGATTATTTGCCCGAAGAGTGATTCTGATTTGCCAAGTATCCGCTTTAATGTGTATATTGTTAGTTTGCGATGATCCGAAATGGAGGGCAAGTAAATGAAGAAACTGTTATCGATTATCCTTGTTTTCGCGCTTGCGGCGCCGCTTCTTACCGCCTGCGCCAAGCCGAGCGACGCTCAAAGCGAAACCGGCGAAAGCTCTTCGCATGGCGGGAACGCGCTTCCGTTCGATCCGACTGTTCCGCAGAACGTTGACAGCGGGACCTACAACTATTATATCTACGACGGCAGCGAAACTCTGAAAGAATGGCTGGGCGGCTTCGGCATTTTAGGTTATTTCTACAGGATTACCAACTCGTCAAGAGTTGCCGAAAGAATACTCGACAGACCTATCAGAGAGTTCGGCGGCTTTGGTACGGAGTTCGTTGTTATAACGAAGGACTGCAAGCTCATTCGCTTTCCGAATATCGCCGACGTGCCTGAAGGCAAAATCACCTATCTCGGAGACGTTCCCGCTGACGCGTCTTGTTTCGCAACGAACGGCAAGGCAGCGTGTTATATGGCGGGAGAAGAACTCGTCGGCGTTTCCGTTGACGACGGCTCTGAAGTGTTCAGGCAGAAGTTTGACGGATTGAAGCAGATATATTTCGGCGATAGCGTCGGGATTGTTTGCCGGACGGACGAGCGATATTACGTTTATGATACCGAAAAACGGCAGATCGTATTCACGGGCGTTAAGTTAAGCGAACAGACATGGGAAAATGAGGCAGTTTACGAATTGGATAAATACTTTGGTAAAGCCGATTAACGATACTCGCTTCCGTAAAAAAGCCGCTGCTCGATTGAGCAGCGGCTTTTGTCGTATCTTTTCGTTTTATCTCACAAACTTGAGCGTGAGGATCTTCTTCGGCGCGATCTCGAAATCGACGAAGCCGTCCTTGCCGATCGCAAGCTCGGATTCGGGAAGCTCTTCGAGCGTTACGACGCTGCACTTGCTCCACATCCTGCCGTCGTAGGGAGGCAGATACCACTCCGCCGCTTCTCTCTCGCAGGGGGACTGGGGCGTCTCGATGGGAGCGCGTCCCTTGTTGAGGCGGATGGCGTTCTTGATCGTCTTGTCGGAGTAGTTGAAGAGTCTGACGACGTAGCCCTCCTCGTCCTCGCTCTGTTTTACGGCGCTGACGTTGAGGTTCTCTTCCTTCAGTTCGAGGAAGGAGTGGGTCATCGGGTTCTTGCCGCCGTCCTTCGGCGCGATCTGCGCGAGCGAAGGATCGAGGGTGAAGCGCTCGGACATCTGCCATACCTTCGCCTTCTCGTAATCGCCGGTGTAGGGGTAGAAGGCGTATTTGAAGGTGTGCTTGCCGAGGCACTGGGAGCCCTTGTCGATCTGGCTGTAATCCTGCATCGAGCAGACGCAGATGCGCAGCGGGAAGGCGCGCAGCAGCGTCAGGTACATCGTGCGGTCCTTGTCGGCGTCGTCGACTTCGTACGCTTTCAGGCCGAAGTTGAGCAGCGCGACGCCGTCCTTGCCGTCCTCCATCGTGACGAAGGAGTTCATCGGATGCTCGGTCATCGGCAGCTCGTCATAGAGCGAGTAGTCGAGCTTCGCGGTCTGGCGCTTGACAACGTCGAACTGTCCCTGGACGTAAACGCTGTCGCTCACTATGCCGGTGGGGAAGCCGACCTGCAGGTAGTGGTCTTCGGCGCGGTTGTTGACGGTTGTCTCTATGGCGACGTACTTCGCGCCCTTATGCAGCGTGATGACGCTGTCGATGGAAACGGGGACGAGGTGCGGACTTCTCTTCTTGTCGCCTTCGGCGCGGGATTCCGGAAGCATCCAGTCGAGCGTGACTCTGAAGGAGGTTTCCAGCTTGCCGCTGCGGCAGACGGAGATGCGGGGCGATTCGGTGAGCGTCGTGAAGACCTCTTCCTGCTCGACGGTGAAGTGCTCCCACGGGTTCGCGATCTCGGAGGAATCCTTGAAGAAGCCGAGCCCCTTGAACTCTCTGCCGTTCTCCTTGTTGATGACGTTGAAGGTGCCGTTGGGGTTCATCGAAACGGCGAGGTATTCGTTCTCCATCGTCGTCGGGGAGGTGAGCATCGTTTCGGGAGTCTTCTGTCTCTCGCCGCCCTTGACGGTGACGAACTTCAGCGTCTTATAACCCATCGCGGGGATGTCGGAAACTTCGAGACGGATCTCATACTGCTCGGTCGGGATGACGTTGGGCGAGTCGTGCATGAACTGGACGACCTGCTCGTTCTTGCGGTTGGTGGAAACGAGCTGATAGGCGAGCTCCTTGCCGTCCTCGTCGTAGATGTGGAACGCCTGGTTCTTGTCGCTCTTCGGGTTCGGGCGAAGCTCGACGCGGGCTTCGACGACCTCGGTGCGCTTGAAGGGCGCGGGGTTGTAGACTACGATGGCGCTGTCGTCCTCGGTGAAGCCCTCGAGCTTGATGTCGCCGGCTACGTCGATGAACGCGCGCTCATAGACGCAGCTGCTTATCTCGCGGGACTGCTTGAAACGCGCCATGACGTCGTCCGCGACGACGTCGCGGCTGCAGGCGCCGATGCTGTCGTGGCCGTGGTTCTGCAGCAGGTAGTTATACGCGAGCGCGATGAAGTTCTTCGGATACGCGGCTCCGCAGAACGCGGCGAAGACCGCGAGCGGCTCGGCGTAATAGGTCAGGTCGCGCTCGGTGCGGAAGTTGGACTGCTTGATATACATTCTCGCGGAGCAGACCCAGCCCATCAGCGGGGAAACGCTGCCCTTTGTCGCGGGGCGTCTCATCTCGCCCTTTATGAGCGTGGACTTGGGGTCGAAGTTCTCGATGACGGCGTCCTCAAACTCCTTGAGGGAGGAGAAGAAAACGTCGCATTCGGGGAGCTTGTCGTTGAGGTCCTTGACCATGCGGACTTCTCTGGCGTCCGGGAAGGAGGAGTCGTGGCTCTCGGACCAGAAGCGGTGATTGGTCGTCCATTCGCCGTCCTGCTCCTTGAGCGCGGCCTTGCCGGCGTCCTCGACTCTCTCGGTGAAGTATTTATAGAAAGGATGGGTATACTGCATATCCATCGGATGACGTTCGGAGTCGATGAACTTGAATACGCCGTTGGTGCTGTCCCACTTAAAGATACGGTTGTTGACGTCCTCGACGTTGAAATACACCGGGCGGTGAACGACGTACCAGACGTTATAGCGCGGACGGGTGGCGAGACGGGAGGCGTAGATGCGCGTGCCGTCGGCGCCTTCCCAGAAGAACTCGGACTTGGGCGCGACGTAGGGGTTGAGTCCGCGGTAGAAGGAGGCGAAACGGATGCCGAAGCCGCTGTAGATCTGCGGCATCTGCGAGATCTGGCCCCAGCCGAAGGGGGAGTAGCCGGTCTTGCTGACCGCGCCCATCTCCTTGCCGATCTTATGGCCGAGCAGCAGGTTGCGGATAAGGGATTCGCCGCCGACGCAGAACTCGTCCGGCAGGCAGAACCACGGGCCGATGGCTATGCGGCCTTCGCGGACGTACTTCTGGAACTTTTCCTTCTTCTCGGGATAGACCTCAAGATAGTCCTGAACGGGCATCGTCTGCGAGTCGAGGTGGAAGTGCTTGTAGTCGGGATTCTTGTCAAGGATGTCGAAAAGCAGGTCGAGCATCTGGCCCAGCATGAACTGGGTGCGTCTGGCGGAGTAGCGCCATTCTCTGTCCCAATGGGTGTTGGGGATAAAGTGGCACTGGATCTTCTGATTCTTGTCCATGTTCGTTTCTCCTTATCCTTTGATTATGTTCATTATTTCGGCGAACGAATCGGTGTAGTGCGAGCAGAGCGCTTTAGTGCCGCTGGATTCGATGTTGCCTCCGGAAATGCCGATGGTGGCGTAGCCCGCGAGTCTGATGGAGCAGGCGCCGGCGCCGCTGTCCTCGATGCCGACGACGTGAGCGCGGTCGGCGAAGGGGATGTTAAGACCGACGACGCAGGTCTCGGAGTAGAGCCACGGATGCGGCTTCGGCGAAAGCTCGCCGAGCGTTCCGACGCTGCCCTTGCGGAGCGGGAAGCCGGCGGAGATTATCGCGTCGTAGAAGTCCTTCGGATCGCCCATCTTCAGCGTCTTGAACGCGGAGAGGATCTCGGGCCACGCCTTTTCGTAGAGGCCGGAGGTGACGAGACCGATCTTCACGCCCATATCCTTTAATTCATAAAGGAAATCCTTGAGTCCCGGGGTGGGGACGAATGCGTTTTCTCTGCCGCGGCCTTCCATGATCTCCTGCATCTCCCTGTGGGTATGCTCGAAGTAGAAGTTTCTCGCGTCCTCGAGCTTCTTGTCGGGGCAGTACTTGTTGATGCAGTACTTAAGATGTTCCGAAACGCTGTGGCCGGAAACGTAGGGGAGGTCAGCCTCCTCGAGCTCGAACTTCGGATTGCCGAGCAGGCTCGCGACGGAAAGCTGTATGATCCAGATCCAGAACTCCTCGCTGCGGACGGAGGTTCCGTCAAGGTCCATAAGGACCGCTTTCAGCGGGCGCTCGATGGATACGGGGTAAACGGGATAATAGACCGGGAACGCGATCGCGGATTTGACGCAGGCGAGAGTCTGGTTTCCGAAGGAAACGAACTCGACCTTGCGGTCGCCGGTGGCGGCGATCTCCTCGACGCCGTTGACGCCGCGGGTGTAGCGTCCGTCGCTGGTCTGCTCCATTCTGATGAGACCGGCGTCGGCGCCGAATGTTCCCAGATCGGGAAGAATAATGGGTTTGTTTTCGCTCATAGGTTTTACCATCCTTTGCCGGAGTTGGCAGATTGTCCTTTTTATCAATCGGCCTTATATGGTAACTATTATAATTGTATGTTTGAAAAAAGTAAAGAGTGATTTTTACAAAATGTACGATTATTTTCAGTTTTTTTACCAATATCTTGCGGTCGGGAGCGGTTTTTTGCCTCTATATCGTTGACAACCCCTTTTCGCTGTGTTAAAATGTACGATAGTGTAAAAGGCGTATCATTGTTTTTGTAAAGGAGTATCGGTATGAATTCGACAAAGAAAAGGATTTCGAGAATCGTATCCCTCGTCATTTGTATCGCTATGCTGACCGGTTTCGGAGTCGTTCGGTTTTCGCTCGACGCCTCCGCGGTTTCGCCTGTCAGAGTAGTGGGCGGCAAAGCGGTATCGACCTCGACCGGGGCGTTTATTCAGGCGTACATAGGTTCTGAAAAGGGCGTTTCCACACAGGTCAGCTTTTACGCCGCGACTCAGTTTGACGTTTTCGGTTTTTCCGCTTTTGACGGAGGAAATATCAGCAGCGTCAAGTCCGACCCGAGTGAAAGACACCTCGGCGGAGCGGACGGCGATTTTTACGTCACGTGGAGTACCGATCGCAGTCGGAATCCGTATCAGGCTTTTGAAGCTGACGTGCGCGGTGCCGAAGGAGTCGTTATACTCGGCTATGAGGGGCGTCTCAACGCGTCTGATACGACCGGTACGATGATTATGCAGGTGTGGGATCCTTCGGCCGCGAGTTATGTGAAGATGGACGAAGCCGCCGCCGTCAACGGTTCGATTTCGCTTGTCGCCGAAGTCGGCGTTGCGGCTTACGCCGAGAATGGGCTCATAAGATACAGAGTCGTTCTGCCGGAAAACGCCGCTTATAAATGGATATACACACGTAACGCAACCGCGGGGCAGGTCGATGAGTCTTTGCAGTACGGTACTACCAAAACGAGGACCTCGCCCGGCAACACTTCCTATAACTACAAAGGAACGGTGACGTCCGACATGTGCTTCTGCGTGAAGACGCAGGTGGGCGATGACGCCGGTTATTCAATGGTTTTCCCGTTCGTCTCCGAGAACGTCGCGCAGAATCAGCTTTCTCACTTCAACGTCAACTTCAAAGACGACGCCGGAACGGCGAGAAATATGAGCTGGATGTCACAGAACGACCTTGCCGCAGCAGTCGTTCAGGTCGTGCCTTACGGAAAGCTGAACCCCGATTTTACCGACGCCGTAACGTATACCGGCGCAAAATCCAAACTGAAGAACGCGGAAAAGCCGTATTGCTTCTGCGTTACGGTCGACGGCCTTGAGCCCGGCGCCGAGTATTGGTACCGCTACGGCGACGGAGACAAGATCTGGTCGAATCCTTGCTATCTGCGCACCGACGACGGCGACGCTGACTTCGCGTTTATTATGGGAGGCGACCCGCAGTCGTACACCGACAGCGAGGAAGAAGATAAAATCGAAAGGATTTTCGGTCAGTACCGGCAGGTCGCGAAGAGCTGGAACGAAGCTGTCCGTACCGTCGGCGCGGAATTCCTCGTCGTTTGCGGCGATGAAAGCGACCACGGTAACTATGAGAAGTGCTGGGAATGGTACTACGATACCAATAAAGCTTTCTACCGTAACTCTACTCTCGCGCCGACGATGGGCAACCACGACAGCTGGGGCTGGGATATGTGGATTGCGAATCACTTCCTTTCCGACCCCGATACCGGCGAACGCGGAAGTTACTGTTCGTTTGACTACGGCAACGCTCATTTCATTATCCTTAACGGCAACATAGCCGAGGCGAATAACAGAAAAGCGATGCTCGATAAGGAATACGCGTGGCTCATAAGAGATCTTGAAGCGCACAAAGACGCCGACTTCAAATTTATAATCGAGCATCAGGGTATGTATTCGTACCCGGTGCATACAAACGAAGCGGAGACGGTCGAAATACGTTCTTTGCTTGTTCCGATAATCGACGAATACGGCGTCGATATAATGATGCAGGGCCACGACCACATATGGCTCCGCACAAATTCGATGAAGGGCGGCGCGGACGTTTCCGGTCGGAATACTACGACCATAACGGACGCGGTGACCGGCGATACATATATCGTTGACCCTGAGGGAACGACGTACGTGAACGGCGGATCGCTTACCGGAAGTAAATACCACAACCCGAATCCGACGAACTTTCCCATCGTTAAGGTCGCCTGCGCCGCGCAGCCGAATCTCCCGACGTTCAACACGATCGAAATAAAAGGCGGAAAGCTCATCTTCAAAGGATGGGTTTACAAGTCTGACGGTTCGCTCGCCAGAATCGGCGATTACTCGCACTACGGTAACTACACCGACGGATACAGCATAGTCAAGACGTCGTATTACGACAAACTCAACGCCCGTATAAACGCGCTCCCCGACGAGCTGACGCTTGCCGACAGGGAAGAGGTGCTCGCGCTCAAAAAGGCGTGCGACGCCGAGAGCGAGACGTTCCTCAACGCTTACGTTCCGGACGCCGGAAAGCTCGCGGCCGCTTATGAAACCGTTGAGCAGCTGTATAATGATTCCTGCGTTCCCGTTATCACGATTGACGGGGAGATGCCCGGGGAGTTCAAAGTCGGAACGGAATACGTTTTCCCGACTGCGTCGGCTTATGACGAGAACGACGGCGATCTGCCCGTCTCGGTAACGCTTGCGAACGCCGAAGGCACCGTGACTCTCGACGGGCTGAACTACACCTTTGAGGAAGCCGGCGACTATGTGCTTACCTACTCCGCTACCGACAGCGACGGACATACGACGACGGAGACGTTTGCGATAACCGTTCAGCTCGGCGTAATGAAGGGAGATATGGACGGCGACGGTGAAATATCCGTTTCCGACGCGCTTATTGCGCTCCGTATCGCCGCCAAGCTTGCCGAGGAGACGCCTGAAGCCGTTGCGATAGGCGACGCGGACGGAGACGGCGAGATAACGGTTTCGGACGCGTTGAGGATACTCCGCGTGGCCGCGAAACTCGCTGTTGAGGTGTAATAATCGCGAAATAGCAAAATTATGTAAAAATTATCTTGCAATTATCGCGTTTATGACTTAAAATAAAAATATACTGAAAATGGAGGAATGCAAATGCTTTCAGCTGGAGATTTCAGAAACGGCGTAACCTTTGAACTGGACGGCGACGTAATGCAGGTCGTAGAGTTCCAGCACGTCAAGCCCGGAAAGGGCGCTGCCTTCGTGCGTACCAAGATGAAGAACGTCATCACGGGAGCCGTCACCGAGCGCAGCTTCAACCCCACGGAGAAGTTTGAAAACGCCTACGTCGAGCGCAAGGATATGGAGTATCTTTACAACGACGGCGACCTTTACTACTTCATGGACGGCGAGACCTACGAGCAGGTTCCAATCAGCAAGAACATACTTTCCGACAACTTCAAGTTTGTAAAGGAAAATATGATATGCAAGATCGTTTCCTACAAAGGCAACGTTTTCTCCGTCGAGCCGCCGCTGTTCGTTGAGCTCGAGGTCACCGAGACCGAGCCCGGCGTCAAGGGCGACACCGCCACCAACGTCACCAAGCCCGCTACTCTCGAAACCGGCGCCGCGATCAAGGTGCCGCTGTTCATCAACGAGGGCGACGTTATCAAGATCGATACCAGAACGAGCGAATACCTGCAGCGCGTCCAGGGTTGACGATTTGATTTCACAAGGTTACAATACTTGAAAATAAAGGAGCTATAATTATGTCTGCTCAGGAAAAGATCGCATACATCAAAGGGCTTATGGAAGGTCTTGACTTAGATAAGGACAGCAAGGAAGCGAAGCTTTTCGCCGCCGTTGTTGACGCGCTCGACACTATAGCCGAGGACATCGAAGAAGTCAAGGACGACGTTTATGACCTCAACGAGTACGCCGAGGCTATGGACGAGGATCTCTATGACGTAGAAGAGGCGCTGTATGACGACGATGAATTCGAAGATTACTGCGAGTTCGATTGCCCCGAGTGCGGCGAGACCATCTGCCTCGATGAAGAGGACTTCGGCAAAGAGAGCATTTTCTGCCCCGCCTGCGGCAAGGAGATATTCCTTGACGACGTATGCGACGACGAGTGCGAGTGCGACTGCGACGAGTGCAAGGCAGAAGAAGAGCCGGAAGATAACACGGAAGAAAAGCCCGAATAATACCATAACCGGTGAATGAGAAAGGCGGACGTCGCGAGGCGTCCGCCTTTTTGTCGCTTTCGCAAGATATAGTGCCCGCCTGCGGCGATTCGGGCACAAATTGTGCAATCGTGATAATCGGCGACGGTTTTCAGCGGTTAAAAACGGCACTATTTACAACTTGTTTTTCTTGACGAATCAGCGCCGATGCTATAAAATAATAGTGTAATAAATACGCACGGAGGTTCCGGTATGATCATCAAAGAAGCTGTCGTTAATAACAAAGTCGGACTGCACGCCAGACCCGCAACGTTTTTCATTCAGAAATCCAACGAGTTCAAGGGCGACATCTGGATCGAAAAGGGCGACCGCCGCGCCAACGCCAAAAGCCTCCTCGGAGTGCTTTCGCTCGGAGTTCTCAGCGGCGAGACCGTGAAGATCAGCGCCGACGGAGTCGATGAAAAGCTCGCCGTCGATACGCTCGTTGAGCTCATCACGAACGGTCTGCAGAACTGTTAGTGAAACGCGTTGTGATAATCGGCGGGGGAACCGCCGGACTGCTTTGCGGATACTTCGCCGCCAAAAACGGCGCCTCCGTTCTGATAGTCGATAAAAACGCCCGCCCCGGCAGGAAGATGATGATCTCCGGCAAGGGCAGATGCAACCTTACGAATAACTGCGACGTACGCCGGTTTATGGAAAGCGTGACGAAAAACGCCAGCTTTCTGTATTCGGCGTTATATTTTTTGCCTCCGCAGCGGCTTATGGAGCTTGTTGAGGCGTCCGGACTGCCCCTGAAAACGGAGCGCGGCAACCGCGTTTTTCCCGTAAGCGATAAGGCGGTAGACGTCGTCGACGCCGTATACGCGATGGCGAAAAGCGCCGGGTGCGAGTATCTGAACGCCGAGGTGAAATCGCTCATCGTCAAAAACGGCGCGGCTGTCGGAGTCGATACCTCGTCAGGTAAACTTGAAGCAGACGCCGTCGTGGTAGCTACCGGCGGCGCGTCTTATACGCGCACGGGATCTACCGGCGACGGATACCGTTTCGCGAAAGAGGCGGGGCATACCGTCGAGCCGATACGCCCTTCGCTCGTACCGCTCGTTACGGCCGGCGGCACGGCTAAACGCCTCATGGGGCTTTCGCTTAAAAACGTCGCTTTGACGTTGACTGAAGACGGAAAGGATAAGCCTGTGTTCGGTGACTTCGGCGAAATGCTGTTCACGCACTTCGGACTCTCCGGTCCGATGGTTTTGTCCGCGTCCGCGCATATGGAGCAGGGAAAGCGCTATTCCGTCAGCGTCGACCTCAAGCCCGCGCTGACAACCGAGGAACTGTCAAAGCGTATCGCGCGCGATTTCGCGGCGAATCCGAACAAAGACTTCGCGAACTCACTCGACGATCTGCTTCCGAAAAAGATGATACCCGTTATCGTCGACCTTTCCGGTATAGATCCGCATAAAAAGGTCAATTCCGTTACGCGTGAGGAGCGCACGAAATTGGCGGCACTGCTGAAAAAGCTTGATTTCGCCGTAACGGGCACGCGTCCCGTCGAAGAAGCGATAATCACTTCCGGCGGCGTGAACGTCAAAGAGATCGACCCGAAAACGATGGAGTCGAAGCTCGTAAAGGGCTTATATTTCGCGGGAGAGGTCATCGACGTCGACGCGCTGACCGGCGGATACAATATGCATATCGCTATGGCTACCGGAGCGCTTGCCGGTGAAAACGCCGCAAAATGAACGCTGCTTTCGGAAGGACGGGGAGACCCGTCCTTTTTTCTTTCTCTAATTCGCGATTAACGTCATTTTTCTCTTGATATTGACGCGGATATATTGTATAATATATAGCGTATAAGGAGAGGTATTATGATTTCGAGATTTTTAGAAGATCCGGTAATGATTCTGATAACGCTTCCGGCGGTTATCATCGCGTTGACGTTTCACGAATTAGCGCACGCGTATACCGCTGTAAAGCTCGGCGACCAGACGCCGGCCATAACCGGACGACTGAGTATAAATCCGCTTGCCCATCTCGATATAATGGGCTTTCTCTGCATGGTTTTGACCGGCTTCGGCTGGGCGAAACCCGTTCAGGTCAATCCCAACAACTTCAAGAACCGCAAGCGCGGTATGGCGATAACGGCGGCGGCCGGTCCGCTTTCCAATGTGCTGCAGTCATTTATTTGTATGTTTATCCTCGCTCTTCTCGCGAAGTTTAATGTTCTTGCGATTTACTACGGAAAGGGCGGCTTTTCGGGCGCCTCGTTCGGGGACGCGTTGCTGATGGTTTTGGGCACGATAGTTTATCAGATGACGTATTTGAATCTTTATCTCGCGATATTCAATCTGATACCTGTTCCGCCGCTTGACGGCTCCCGTCTTGTCGATACCTTCCTTCCGGGCAGGGTTTCGTATTACTACAACAGATACGGCACTTATTTTCAGATCGGGCTTTTTGCCGTGATGATGGTTTTGATATACACCGACGTTTTCAATCCGATTGCGTGGGTTGCCGGCAAGGTTTGGGATCTGTTCTATAACATCTGGTTCGGCATATTCGGTATAGCGTAAGGAGGGTATCTTTGGAAGCTTTAACATACAAAATCGAAGCGTACGAAGGCCCGCTTGACGTGCTTCTCGGTTTGATACGCAAGAACGAGATAAATATTTACGACATTCCCATCGCGGAGCTGCTCAGGCAGTTCATCGAACACATCGACGTTATGCGCCGCGAGAACCTCGAAGTTTCCAGCGAGTTTCTGACTATGGCGGCAACGCTTGTTCAGATAAAGTCCGCAATGCTGCTGCCTAAGTACGAGGAGGAAGAGGATCCCCGCACAGAGCTGGTCAACCTGCTGCTCGAATACGAGCGCTATAAGCAGGCGGCGGAAAACTTCCGCGAGCATGAGAGCGGCGTTTACCGTTTCGTGCGCGAGCCGGTCAAGATGGAGATCGATTACACTTACACGCGCACGCACAACGTAAAAGAGCTTCGCGAGGCCTATTATTCCATTTCGTCGGCGGTCGTCCGCAAGCGCGAACGCAAGGCGTCGCCGGAGTCGATCTCGCGCATAGTCCTGCGCCGAACGACGAGTATAGCGTCAAAGATATTCGCCATACTCCGCGGACTTGCGCGGAGAACGCGTGTTACGCTGCTTTCACTTGTCGGACGCGACAACGTGCGCGGAGACGCGGTCGCGGCGTTCTTTGCAACGCTGCAGCTCGCGAGAGCCGGCAGGGTACATATAGAGAACGACGGTACGGCTCTTGCGATGACGATGACAAAAGACTCCAGAAAAAAACTCAAGCATAAAGTGAAATAAGAGGTAGCTATGAATCTCTCAAAAACCGAAGCGGCCGTGGAAGCCGTCATATTCGCGTCGGGAGACCCGATAGGGGCAGACAGAATCTGCGAAGCAGTCGGTATCGACGCGGATACGCTTGAAAAATGTGTAAAGAATATATCCGGGCGTTACGCCGACGCGTGCTGCGGTATTGAGCTTGTCGCCCTTGACGGCAGTTATCAGATCTGCTCAAAGAGCGATTTCTATGAGGAGATCCGTACCGCGCTCAAACTTCGCAGCAACGCTGTTCTTTCCGACGTGGCGATGGAAACGCTTGCGATAATCGCGTATAATCAGCCGGTAACGAAGAGCTTTATCGAGGACGTCCGCGGCGTAGACTGTTCCTATATCGTCGGCAGCCTTTGCGAAAAGCGCCTCGTTGAAGAGCGCGGCAGACTTGATATCCCGGGCAGGCCGCTGCTTTACGGAACGACCGACAACTTCCTGCGCTGCTTCAATCTCGAATCTCTTGAAGATCTGCCGAAGCTGCCTCGGCTTGAAGGCGACGACCCCGAACAGATGACGATAGAGGAATACACCGAGCAGGTAGCGCAGCAGGAGGCCGCCGAAGGCGCGGAAGCCGTTGAAAACGCCGATAACGCTGAAAACGCGGACTGACGTCTGCACGGAGAGGAACTATGTGGTGGTATCTGCTTTTGATCCTGCCTGCGCTTATTCTGCTTTTTCTGCTGCTCCCGGTTTACCTCACGGTCGATCTTAAAAACACCGAACCGGAGGTCAAGATAAAGCTCGCCTTTATCGATATAACCGGCGTTGTGATAAAAGAGGATAAGCCGGAAAAGGAAACCGAAAAAACCGAAAAGAAGCAAAAAAGAGTGAGGAAACGCACGCTTTCCGAACGGATAAACGAGTTCAAGGACAAGGTCGCGTTTGCTCGGGACGCCTTTCGTATTATCGCGAAAAGGCTGACCGTGACTCGCTTCCGGCTGATTTGCCGCGTCGCTACGGGGGACGCCGCGCAGACCGCGGTGCTTTACGGCTCCGCCTGCGCCGCCGCTGCCGCGCTTGACGCTTTTATCAACGAATGCTTCAAGGTGAAAAAACAGAACGTGTATATATACCCGGATTTCACGGCGCAGAAGCCGGAGCTTGACGCGTTCGTTAAGATAAGGATGTTCGTATTTTCCGCTGTCGGAGCGGGTATAAGCATATTGTTCAACGCAATGAGGCGCGGACCCAAACGCGCCCGCGCATAACTATTGAAAGGGTGGCTTGATATGAGCGAAAACAAGATCAACGATTTTATGAGCACCGCAATGAGCGGAATCCGCGATATGATCGACGTCAATACGATTGTCGGCAATCCCGTCACGACTCCGGACGGCACGACTATCATACCGATCTCCAAGGTCTGTTTCGGCTTCGCTTCCGGCGGTTCCGACTTCGGCAAGCAGCCTGAGAAGCAGAAGTTCGGCGGCGGCAGCGGAGCAGGCGTTTCGATCACGCCGGTCGCGTTCCTTTCGATAAAGGAAGGCGACGTCCGCGTGCTTTCCGTCGACCCGGACGAGAGCGGCATAGATAAGGCGATCCAGTCCGTCCCGACGGTCATTGAGAAGCTTTCCAATATGTTCAAGCGCAAGAGCAAGAAGGAGAAGGCTAAGGAAAAAGCCGAAAAAGCCGTTGAAGAGGCAATGGACGCTGCGAAAGAAGAAGCGGAGTAAGTATGGCTAAACAGGAGCCGATAAGAATCAACAAGTTTCTCGCCGAATGCGGGGTCGCTTCGCGGCGCGCCGCCGAGGAGCTTATCCTCGCGGGCAAGGTTAAGATCGACGGCAGAACAGCCGAACTCGGCGACAAGCTTGTTCCCGGAAAGTCGAGGGTAGAGGTCGCCGGCAAGCGCGTCGCGCTCAAGCCGAGATCTCATATCTACATAATGCTCAACAAGCCTCGCGGATACGTTACCACTATGTCCGACGAGAAGGGCAGAAAATGCGTCGCCGATCTTGTCAAAGACGTGAAGGGCAGGATATATCCGATAGGCCGCCTTGATATGCTTTCGGAAGGTCTGCTGCTGTTTACTGACGACGGCGATTTCGCAAACCGTCTGACGCATCCGCGCTTTCACATAGGCAAAACTTATAAAGTCGTCGTCAACGGCCAGCTTTCAGAAGACGATCAAAAAGCGTTTGCCGAGGGCATAGAGCTCGACGGCGAAAAGACCGCACCCGCGGAAATAACCGTTTCTCCGCCGAAGGACGGCAGGCAGACGGTGCATTTGACCATATTCGAAGGAAAAAACAGAGAGATCCGCCGGATGTGCGAGGCTCTCGGTATTGAAGTCCTGCGTCTGAAGCGCGAGCGTATCGGTAACCTTTCGCTCGGTCTGCTCCCGTGCGGCAAGTACAGGTATCTGAGTGAAAAGGATATAAAAAAGATATTCGCCGGAGAGTAGCGGAGAATATCTGTTTATCAAGAATCGGAGGACGCTTATGAGAAGTGTGCATAAGATTGTTGCCGTCGCGCTGGCGGCGCTCGTCGTTTTTTCATGTATGGCGTGTACTTCAGTGTTCGGCGCCGTAGCTTATGATGAGTATATATCCGCTCAGCTTCCCGGATTTGAGTCGTTGTCCGCGGTGCAGGTGGCTCTTGTCTGGCGCGAGAATCTCCAGCGCGTTCGCACGTCAAGCGCTGTGCATCCGGACGCCTCGCCCAAGTCTCTCGAGGTGACGCTGGCGTCTCCGGCCGACGGAGAAGAATATGAAAGCTTCAGTTTCGCGTCCGTGACGGCTTCCGACAGTACTATCAAAGGTTTTGAAGAAAACGCTCACGAGTTTCCGCGCAACGGCAACGCGTTCGGAGACGTTTCGCTCGATGGCGTTGAAAAGATCAGCGTATGGCTCGGAGGATATCCTTCAAACGGCAAGGTGGTCATGAAGCTTTTGACCGCTCCGAGCCGCGGACCGCTGACGGATAACGAGAGCTATGCCGATTATCCTCTCGGCTTTGTTTACAGAAGCGCCGAGGTAACGCCGGTTGATAACGTTGCGACGTTTGATATTTCAGATTTCGCAGCGGATAACGAATGGACGGTCGGCGGCATTTCGGATCACCTTGATGAAATCAACGCTGTCATGCTTACGCTGATTCCCGGCGAGGGCAACGCCGCGTATAACACGAAGTTTTATGTTTCCGACCTGCGTGTCTGGAAAAAGGCTTCCGACTATTCATGGACCGCCAACGTCGGAGCCGCCGCAGGCGAGTTCGGTTTCACCGTGCGTTCGGCGTCCGCGGACGCGAATATTTCCGTAACGGTTGACGGCAAGGCGATTTTGCCTTCGGGCGACGGTTATCTTAACGCGTACGGCGAAACGTGCCGCGACTACACCGTCGACACCGCCGCTTACCGCGACGGTATGAAAACGCTGAAAGCGTTCGACGGCGAAGAATGCGTGCTCACTGCCGGAGTTATATTCGACAATGAGGCGCCGTTTGTCAATCGTATCGGCGAAGAAGCCGACTACGGCGTTACCGTTTCCGAAGGCGGCGGCGAGATAAAGATGTCCGCTTATGCCGATCCGGATACGCAGTATAATTTCTATAAGGCCGACGTTCTTCCCGTAGTTGCCGTTGAGAATTTCTCTACGTTGAACGATATGAAACAGCGCGATCCGCAGGGAGAGGTTGAGATCGACCTTTCGGGAAGCGCCGTGTATTCCACGATTTCCCAAACGACCTCGATTCCGTATCAGGCGTTTGAGATCGACGCGTCAGGAAAAACCGATACCGTTTACGTCACGTATAAAGGCGGCACGATCAAGAACGAGTCGCTGCAGTTTGAGGTCTACGATCCCGAAGCCGGAGCGTGGCAGTTCCTGACGCGCGGCGATAAGAGCGGTAACGAAAATGAGTATAACTTCGCGCTTTCGCCCGAAAGCTATGCGGACGCTGAAGGAAAGATTAAGGTGCGCGTTTCCGAATACCTTTACGGCAACGGCGCAGATACGTTCGCGTGGACGACGGATACGCAGTATTACGTTTCAACTCAAAGATACCGCCACTTTATGACCGAGCAGTTCAACTGGTTCGTCAGCGAATACAACGGCGGCAATATCGCTTACGTGTGCAACACCGGCGACGTGGTAAATACGAAGACGTCTATCTCTGAATACGAGCTCGGGAGAAGCATTCACAACATTCTTGATGAAGCGAACGTGCCGAACGGCGTCACTCCCGGCAACCACGACGTGGGCAACGCGAACGACGAGGTCCTGTATTACGATAACTGGAATACCTATTTCGGTTCGCAGTATTACGATTATCAGCCGTGGTGGGGCGGCGGCTATCTTGGCAACACCAGTCATTACGACCTGCTTACGATAGGCGGACACGATTTCATCTTCCTCTACCTCGGTCTGAATCATGAAACGACAGACGAGGGAGCCGCATGGGCTAACAAGGTGCTGAAGATGTATCCGCACCGTACTGCGGTCATTCTCACGCACCAGTTCCTCAGCACGAGCGGCAAGCTTCTGACGGGCAGTTACGGTTTCGCGGACAAGATCATCGAGAAGATAATCGAGCCGAACACCAACGTCCGCCTTGTCCTTTGCGGACACGAACCCGCGTCCCATAATTTGTATCAAAAAATGAACAACGGAGTTACGGTTCTTGAACTGCTGCACAACTATCAGTTTGATTATAAGCTCGAAAACGGCGTCTGGGCGACGACATGGGGCACAAGCGACGGAGGCGCCGGATACTTCAGATATATGGACGTCGGCGAAAACACGATCACGAGCCGCTGCTATTCCGCTTCTTATCCTGACGTCAACCATTATTATCCGGAGGAAGCCGGAATCGCGGAGAACTATACGATGAATATCGAATACGTTCAGTCCGACAGGGAGATAAACACTTCCTATTTCAGCGCGACCTGCGGCGTTGAACCTCTCGGCGAATACACCGTCAGCGACAACGGCGACGTTTGGACGCTTCCGTTCACGGGCGAAGCGGACGGCAGTTCCGGCTGGTACGTCGTTGCGAATTCTAACGGCAGATACGTTCGTTCCGACGTTTATCCCATTATCGAGAAGGCGTTTGAAGAGCCGGTTTTGAAGGGCGACCTTGACCGCGACGGAATAATAACCGTCTCCGACGCGCTCGGCGCGCTTCGGATTGCCGCAAAACTCGTTGATGAAACACCGGAGGCGATCTCGATCGCGGATATGGACGGTGACGGTGCGATAACCGTCGTGGACGCGTTGAAGATACTCCGTATTTCCGTAGGGCTCGAATAAAACGAATAATAAAAGCGCCGCCGTCTGAGCAACAGACGGCGGCGCTTCGTTATATACACTAATCGAACATGGTTTTTCCCCGATGAACGCTCATTACCAATCCTATGCCGCCGAATACTGCGATCATGGAAGAGCCGCCCGCAGAAAAGAAGGGGAGGGTGATCCCGATTATAGGCAGCAGTCCGAGGCTCATGCCGATATTCTCCATCATCTGAAACGCGAGCATCGCGAATACGCCTATGCAAATGTAAGCTCCATTCGTATCGCGGGCGTTTGTAGAAACGCGCAGAATGCGCAGAAGCAGCGCCGTCAACAGTATAAGGACGAGCACCGAACCAATAAACCCGAGTTCCTCGCCTATGGCGGCGAAAATCGAGTCGTTTTCTATCGAAGGTATAAGTCCGCGTTGAGTCATGATCCCCGATCCGTAGCCCTGTCCGGTCAGCTTGCCGGATCCGATAGCCGTGACGCTTCTAATCGTCTGCCATCCGTAATTCAGCGGATCGAGCTCAGGATTGAAGATGACGAGTATACGTCTTATCTGGTATTCCGAAAACACGAATTTATAAAGAAGGAAGCCTATCGGAACTATCGCCACTCCGAGCGCGAGGAAGTATTTCCAGCTGAGTCCCGCGATCAGCAGCATCGCAAGCGCGATAACAAGATAAACGAGCGCGGAGCCCATGTCGCCCTGCAGGTAGATCAGTATCACGTAAGTCAGGACGTGCGCCGAAAGAAGCAGTACGTTGCTGATGCGGTTGATATTCTCCTCAACTGCGGAAAGATGCGTCGCGAACGACAGAATAAACAACAGCTTGACGAACTCGGACGGCTGAAAGCTTATGCCGAAAATCTGTATCCAGCTCTTCGAGCCGTTTATCGTTTTCGCGAATATAAGCGTCAATACAAGAATGATAACTCCGGCTGCGAAGATCAGCTTGGGTATCTGGCTCCACATCGAATAGGATATTACGGAGAGCGCGATCATGAGCAAGATACCCGCAAAAAGCGCGACTGTTTGCATAATAACGTCGCGGTGGCTCCCGGTCACAAGTGTTGCGCTGTTGACCATCAGAATGCCCGCCGCGGCGCAAAGAAGCGAACAGACCAGCAGGAACTTGTCCGTTTCTTTCAAGTATGTGTAAATTGATTTGAATACTTTCGGCATATTCTCACCATATTCATTTTACCACAAAAAATTGCGAAAGAAAAGGTTTATTTTTCTTTTGATTTGTGTTATTATTGTGTTGTTGGATAAAGTAACGACGAAAGCGAGGAGATTCCGTTGAAAACCGATATTGAAATCGCCCTTGAGGCAAAGAAAAAACCGGTTAAAGATATAGCCGCCGGCCTCGGAATAGGGGAGGATATGCTCGAGTATTACGGCAAGTACAAAGCCAAGCTCTCCGAGGAGTTGTACGCCGAAACCGCGTCACGTCCGGACGGCAAGCTGATACTTGTGACCGCCATCAACCCCACGCCCGCGGGCGAGGGTAAAACGACCGTTTCCGTCGGCCTCGGCCAGGCGCTTGCGAAGCTCGGCAAGCGCGGGATCACCGCGCTCCGCGAGCCGTCGATGGGCCCGGTTTTCGGCATTAAAGGCGGAGCCGCCGGCGGCGGTTACTCTCAGGTCGTGCCGATGGAGGATATCAACCTTCACTTCACCGGCGATATGCACGCGCTGACCGCGGCAAATAACCTCCTCTGCGCGATGATAGACAATCATATCCATCAGGGCAACGAGCTGGATATCGACCCGGAGCGCGTGCTTATCCTGCGCTGCGTCGATATGAACGACCGCGCCCTTCGCGAAATAACGATAGGCCTCGGCGGCAAGGCGAACGGCCAGCCGCGTCCGGACGGCTTCAACATCACCGTCGCGAGCGAAGTAATGGCTATCCTTTGCCTTGCGTCCGACCTTATGGACCTCAAGCGCCGCCTCGGCGATATAATCGTCGCGTATAACAGGAGCGGCGGACTCGTCCGCGCCCGCGATCTGAAGGCCGACGGCGCGATGACCGTACTGCTCAAGGACGCGCTCAAGCCGAACCTCGTGCAGACGCTTGAAAACACCCCCTGCATAATCCACGGCGGCCCGTTCGCGAATATCGCGCACGGCTGCAACTCCGTCCGCGCGACGAAGCTTGCGCTCAAGCTCGCCGACTACGTTGTGACGGAAGCCGGATTCGGCGCCGACCTCGGTGCCGAAAAGTTCCTCGATATCAAATGCCGCGCCGCGGGCATACATCCCGACGCCGTCGTGCTCGTCGCAACGGTCAAGGCGCTCAAATACAACGGCGGCGTACCGAAGGACGAGCTGAAGGCCGAGAATACCGAAGCGCTTCGCAAGGGCATAGTGAACCTCGGAAAGCACATAGAGAATATCCAGTCTTACGGACTTCCCGTCGTAGTCGCCATAAACGAGTTCGCGACCGATACGGACGAAGAGAAGCGCATTATCGGCGAATACTGCGCCGCGCACGGCGTGGACTACTCATTCACCACCGTTTTCGCCAACGGCGGCGAAGGCGGCGTCGACCTCGCGAGGAAGGTGTGCGCCGCGGTCGAGAAGCTGAGCGATTTCCGCTTCTGCTACGACCTCGATCTGCCTCTGAAAGACAAGATCAACGCCATCGCGACGAAGATATACGGCGCGGACGGAGTCGAATACTCCGAAAAAGCGGAGCGTGAGCTCGCGTACATGACCGAGAACGGCTACGGCAAGCTGCCGATCTGCGTTGCGAAAACGCAATACTCGCTTTCCGACGATCCGTCGCTGCTCGGCCGCCCCGAGCATTTCCGCATCACCGTCCGCGACGCGAAGGTTTCCGCGGGCGCGGGCTTCGTGGTCGTCTATACCGGCAAGGTCATGACTATGCCCGGTCTCCCGAAGGTTCCGGCGGCGGTCAATATCGACATCACGCCCGACGGCGAGATCAAAGGACTTTTCTGATATGATAAGCAATTCCGTCCTGGAAACCGAACGAATAGCGTCCGAATACGCCGCGGGACTTAAAGCCGGAGACGTGCTCTTTTTCCGCGGCGATCTCGGGGCGGGGAAGACCGCCTTCGTCCGCGGGCTTGCGGCGGGGCTCGGCATCCCGCCGGAAACCGTAAGCAGCCCGACCTTCACTTTTGTAAAGGAGTACGGAGGCGGACGGCTTCCTTTGGCGCATTTCGATATGTACCGCGTCGGCTCTGCGGACGACCTGTATTCGATCGGATTTTTCGACTATCTCGAGACGGACGCGGTCATCGCGGTCGAGTGGTCGGAGAATATAGAAGCGTTCGCTGACGTTCCGCACGTCACCGTGACGATCTCTCGCGGTGAAAGCGAGGATCAGCGGATAATTACGATAGAGGGAGTGCATAATGCGGATTCTTGCGTTTGACAGCTGCGGCAAGACGGCTTCCGTCGCCGTATACGACGATAAAGTAATAGGCGAAGTATATATCGACACCAAACAGACTCACAGCGCGACGCTGCTGCCTTCGGCGGATTGGCTGCTTTCGTCGCTCGGCATGAAGGTCGCGGATATGGATTATATCGCCGCTGCCGTCGGGCCGGGCTCTTTTACCGGCGTCCGCATAGGTATGGCTGCCGCGAAGGGTATGGCGGCGGGTGCCGGCTTGAAATGCGTCGGCGTTTCGTCGCTTCACGCCGCGGCATACGCCGCGAAGGACTGCGGCGGGCTCGTCTGCGCCGTTATGGACGCGCGCTGCGGGCAGGTTTACAATGCGAATTTCAGGGTTGACAACGGTGTTATTCAGCGTGTTTGCGAGGACAGAGCGCTCGCCATCGACGCGCTGATCGACGAAGTTAATGGCGAGAAGAACGTCCTGCTCATCGGCGACGGCGCGCTTCTCTGCCGCGACAGATTCGCGGAGCGCGGAGCGGCCTGCCGCATAGCCGGTGAAGGCCGCGTCGGCGTCAGCGCGGGGAACGTCGCGCTCATCGCCGCTGAGAACGCGGCGAACGCTGTTTCTCCCGAGGCGTTCGCCGTCAACTACATACGGCTTTCACAGGCGGAGCGGGAACGCAACGCCAGACTTCAAAACGAAAAAACGGAGGAGCAATTATGATCATCATCGGCAGCGATCACGGCGGATTTGAACTTAAACAGGCGGTCACGGCGTACTTTGACCGCGAGGGTATCGAGTATTTCGACTACGGCGTCCATGAGAACGTATCCGTGGATTATCCCGATATCGCTTTTCCGATTGCGGAAAAGGTCGCGGCGGGCGAATACGAAAAGGGCATGATCTTCTGCGGCACCGGCATCGGCGTTTCCATCTGCGCCAACAAGGTCGACGGCGTCAGAGCCGCGCTCTGCACCGACCATTTCACCGCGGAATACTGCCGCCTCCATAACGACGCGAATATCCTCTGCATCGGCGGCAGAGTTACCGGCGTCGGCACCGCGCTTGATATCGTGAAAACCTTCCTTTCGACCGAGTTTGAAGGCGGCAGGCACGAGCGCCGCGTTGCGAAAATAATGGCCTACGGGAAAGATAAATATTAGAAGGTATAAAAATAGTATATCGCACGATGCTCCATATGAATACGGATCATTGTTTATTTCCAGATACAAAATAGGAGGGTAAAAATGCCTAAATCGACGAAATGGTTTATTGCGTGTTTTGTATTTGGATTACTGATAATCGCGGGTATGGTGGTATACTTATATATGGACGCTCATCCCGATCATACGGATGAAATTGCACTTCTTAAGAGACCCGATATGCAGGTTGATTCTTCGTGGATTTCAAAAGACGGCTCAATTACTTTCACGATTTGCGAGGGTCAGCCATTTAAAACAAAAACCGCTAATGGGGACTATGTTTATTTTATGCACGGATCGGATGGAATCGGTAAATTAAAAACAGACAATTCGGAAATCGACATTGAAGTTGTTTTCGGACGTATGATTTATGATTTTTATATATACGAATATATTCCGGAGGAAGATTCGCTGACAGAGGATGACGGAATCCCGAATATCGTATCAACAGATTCACAGCTATTGATGAGCGGAACCGCTTATTATGAGGATAAGGCATTTGCTGTTAGAGTTGAAGAAAGCACCCTCTTTAATAGCGGAGAGATAATTGTATTCAAAAAAATAGAAAACGGAGAATAGCGCAACACAAAGGTTCACAGCGGCGTTGAGACGAAGTACTGCTACAACGGTGTCCAACTTGCCATGTAGAAATGGAACTCGGGGAACGTCACATATTCCCTGCATTTCATCATACCGTTGCAAATCTTCAAAGGCAGGGGCATCTTGAACGCCTACTGAAGTGAGGGGATTAGAATGCTGTTAAAAAAAACGTGGAAATATAAAAAGACTGGGTTTGATGGAAACTGTAAGATTTTTGGTGTTAATATTTTCAATTATAATTGGGAAGATACTGGGGAAAGGGTAACTGTGGTTGAACCGATGCGCCAACAAGAACATACCCTTAATGTATACACAGTAATAATTAGAGGAAAGACCAAAAGGTTTGCAGCTGGGGAATTCAGTAATTGTGTATGGGGATTCTATATCGAAAAGTGATAGTATATCACCTACGATGATATCGGCAATCCGCTGGACTATCGCAACGGTATGACGATGACGTGGGAGAAGGGGCGCAGACTTGCGACCGTTACGAACTCCGGCGTTACTACGGCGTGCACATATAATGACGACGGCATCCGCCTTACGAAAAATGTTGGCAATAATCTACTGCTATAAAACAGCGGAAAGCGATTGCTTTCCGCTGTTTTTGTGCGTTTTTTTATCTTTCGTCCATCGGGACGTAACCGCGCTCTTCGGCGACACTCTTGTAGCCGGGGCGGATTATCTTGCCTCCGCCGATAAGCTCTTCGAGGCGGTGCGCCGACCATCCGCTTATCCTCGCTATCGCGAATATCGGGGTGAAAAGCTCCGGCGGCAGTCCGAGCAGACTGTAGACGAAGCCGCTGTAGAAGTCGACGTTCGCGCTGACGCCTTTGTATATCCTGCGCTCGCGGGAAATGACCCTCGGCGCTATGCGCTCAACTTTTGAATAGAGTTCAAAATCGTCTTTCGCGCCTTTTTCTTCGCTTAACTGCCGCACGAACGATTTGAATATCTCCGCGCGCGGATCGGAAAGGGAATAGACCGCGTGTCCCATTCCATAGATGAGGCCGCTCTTGTCGAAGCCGTTTTTATTCAGCAGAGCGGTAAGATATGCGTCGATCGCTTCGTCGTCGCGGAAGTCGGTAACGTGCTCTTTCAGATCATCCATCATTCTGACGACCTTTATATTCGCTCCGCCGTGGCGCGGCCCCTTCAGCGAGCCGAGCGCGCCGGCGATAACGCTGTACGTGTCGGTGCCGGAGGAGGTTATGACGTGCGTGGTGAACGAGGAGTTGTTGCCGCCGCCGTGTTCGGCGTGGAGTACCAGCGCCATATCGAGCACGCGCGCTTCAAACGGCGTGTAGCTCATATCCGGACGCAGCAGACGCAGTATGTTTTCCGCGGTAGAAAGCTCCGCGTCGGGCTGATGGATAAACAGACTCTCTTTGTCGTGATAATGCTTGTACGCCTGGTATCCGTATACCGACAGAAGCGGGAAGAGCGAAATCAGCTGCACGCACTGCCGCAGTACGTTGGGAACGGAAATATCGTCCGCGGCGCTGTCGTAGGAATATAGCGTGAGCACGCTTCGCGCGAGTGTGTTCATCATATCGTTGCTCGGCGCCTTCATGATCACGTCGCGTACGAATCCGGTAGGCAGCGAGCGGTAGAAGCCGAGAGTGCGTTTGAAGGCGTCAAGCTGCTGCTTCGTCGGCAGGTTTCCGAAAAGGAGCAGATACGTGGTTTCTTCGAATCCGAAACGGCCTTCGCCGTAAAAACCGCTGACAAGCTCCTTGATATCGATGCCGCGGTATGAGAGCTTGCCTTCGCAGGGGGTATCGACGCCGTCGACGAGCTTTGAGGACGTTATCGTCGATATTTCCGTCAGACCGGCGACGACGCCTTTGCCGTTGACGTCGCGCAGTCCGCGTTTGACGTTGTGCGCGTCATAAAACTCCGGCAGTATGCCGTAGCTTTTGACCGAGAGCTCCGCGAGGTCTTTGATCTCGGTCGTTATCGCGGAGTAGGGATTGTTTTTACGGATGGCCATTTCTTCACCTCCATTGAAAGCGTGTCGTGTTGAATATATATATCTTGTAATCAAATTATATACCGAAACGGCAAAGAAATCAATAAAAATATTTATATGGTATAAACCGCGCGACGCGGTAAAGATCCGCGATGCGGGTAAAAGAAGGTCGAATATCTGCGGATTAGTTTGAAAAAATAATGATAATTCTTCTTGATTTTTGATTTGCTATGTGGTATAGTAGTTCTTGCTGACGGAAACGGGGGCATAGCTCAGCTGGTTAGAGCGCTCGCTTCACATGCGAGAGGTCGGGGGTTCAAGTCCCTCTGCCCCTACCAGAAAAAAGCACTTGCTTTTGCAAGTGCTTTTTTCAATGATATCCGTTCCTGTCGGAACGGGTGATATATGCCTTCGGCATATGATATACCCTTCGGGTATGATATACGCCTGCGGCGTATGAAGGAACGGATATTATATCATGCAGACGCGAAGCGGCTGTATATCATGCTTGCGAAGCAAGTATATCATATCGCCGTGAGGCGATATATCGTTTTGTAATACTCTCGAATTTGCGCTTTCAAGAGAAATGTTGCTTTTCAAGCGGCCCGGAATGCGAATTTATCACTCTCTGCGTTACCCCGGAATATTTCTCATTCTATTGAAAACTCAAAGCGTGTATGATATAATTCATATATGTTTATTCACTGAGAGGTGCTTGCGCAATGCTTTACCACGAAACGGTACAACTGAAAAACGGCGCAGAGCTTCTGCTTCGGAACGGCGACGCCGCCGACGGAGCGGATTTGCTTGCGGTTTTTAACCAAACGCACGCGGAAACCGACTTCCTGCTGACTTATCCGGACGAAACCTCTTTTACGGTCGAGTCTGAGTCCGAGCATCTCAAACAAAAAACCGAGGATCCGCGGTCGATAGAGATTCTCGCTTTTATCGGCGGCAAGCTCGTGGGAAGCGCGGGCTTTTACGCCGTAACAAGCGTTGCGAAGATTAAACACCGCGCGGATTTCGGCATATCCGTGCTGAAGGAGTATTGGGGGCTCGGCATCGGCTCCGCGCTGACAGAAGCTTGTATAGAGTGCGCCCGCGCCGCGGGATACACACAGCTCGAGCTTGACGTCGTCGCGGAAAACGCCGCCGCGATCGCGCTGTATAAAAAACACGGCTTCGTTGAATTCGGGCGCAATCCGCGCGGCTTCCTTTTGAGAAACGGCGAGTATCAGGAGCTCGTCAATATGCGGCTTGAGTTATGATTGATAATAAACGTAATACCGGCGCGGCGCTTTACGTTCACGGCAAGGGCGGCGGCGCCGCCGAGGCGGAGCATTATAAGCCGCTGTTTCCCGATCGCGAGGTCGTCGGGCTCGACTATAAGACTTTCGTTCCATGGGAAACGGGGAAGGAAATATATAAGGCAGTTTCAGAGCTGCGCGAACGCTTTGGTGAAGTTATACTTATTGCCAACAGCATAGGTGCGTTCTTTTCGCTTAACGCGGGTATCGACGCGCTTCTCCGAAAGGCGTATTTCATTTCACCCGTCGTGGATATGGAAAGGCTTATACTCGGTATGATGTCGGCGTCGGACGTGAGCGAAGAAGAGCTTAAAGCGAAAGGCGCTGTAAAGACGGCTTCCGGCGAAGAGGTTTCGTGGGAATATCTCCGGTACGTCCGCGAGCATCCGGTGAAATGGAGCGTTCCGACGGAGATCCTTTACGGCAGCGGCGACCGGCTCGTCGCTTATGAGAGCGTTGCCGCTTTCGCGGAAAAGTTCGGCGCGAAGCTAACCGTTATGGACGGCGGCGAGCACTGGTTTCACACCGACGCGCAAATGCGCTTTTTGGACGAATGGCTCTTGAATAATTAAGGAGGGCGTATGGCTACCGATTGCGGTTTTGAAAAGGGCGGCGAGTGGTTCCGATACAGGGCCGCCGCGATAATAATAGAAGAGGGATGCGTGCTGTTCGTATCCGACGGCGGGTTCGATTATTACTACTCCGTCGGCGGCGGCGTGCATCACGGCGAAACTTCCGAGCAGGCGGTGCTCCGTGAGGTGTACGAAGAAACAGGCGTCCGCTACGAGATAGACCGCCTCGCCGTTATTCACGAATGCTTCTGGAACGAGAGCGACGGGTGCGGCGGCGTACGCAAATGCCACGAGCTCGCTTTCTACTATCTGATGAAGCCGAGAGGCACAAAATACCTCCCCGGCGGAGATGAGAAGCTTTCGCTGCACTGGGTTCCCGTCGATAAGCTCGGTAGCGTAAAGGCGTTTCCGGCTTTTCTCGCCGATTATTTGAGTAGGGAACACGACGGAATAGAGATAATAACCACCCATGATGAAAGCGCAAACGAGCGATCGGAGAATGATATGGACTATTCGCTTTTGATTTCACAGCTTGAGGCCGTAACGGACGGCGTTGATAATAACGTCACAAACCTTGCCAACGCTGCGGCGCTTCTGTATAACTCGCTTGAAGACGTCAGCTGGGCGGGCTTCTATATCGCGGACGGCGGCGCGCTTATGCTCGGGCCGTTTCAAGGCAAGCCCGCGTGTGTGAAGATCCCGCGCGGCAGAGGAGTCTGCGGCGCGGCGTTTGAACGCGGCGAAACCGTCGTCGTCCCGAACGTGCACGAGTTTGAGGGGCACATCGCGTGCGACGCCGCGAGCAATTCGGAAATCGTTATTCCGCTTTTCAAAGGCGGCTCGGTTTACGGCGTGCTTGATATCGACAGCGCTTCGTTGGATCGCTTTTCCGACGGTGACAGGGAAGGGCTTGAGCGTTTCGCTAAGACGCTGGAGGCGCGGCTGGTATGAAGAAAGCGTATTTCGCCGGCGGCTGCTTCTGGTGCATCGCCTCGGTGTTCGATGCGATTGACGGCGTAACTGAAGTCGTAAGCGGCTTCAGCGGCGGCGACGAAGCGGATCCGACTTACGACGACGTCAAGGCGCAGAAGACCGGACACCGTGAGACAATAACGGTCGTTTATGACGAAACGCTCGTCAGCTACGCCGAGCTGATATCAACGCTGCTCTCTAATACCGACCCGTTCGATCCGGACGGACAGTTCATCGACCGCGGCAGGTCGTATTCGCTTGCCGTCTACTATTCGGACGAAACCGAAAAAGAAATTGCTGCCAATGCGACGGCCGAACTTGAACGGGCTTCGGGCCGCAGCGTGTTTGTCGCGCTCGAGCCGTTCAAATCCTTCTTCGCCGCCGGAGAGTATCATCAGGATTATCATAAAAAACACCCGGAGGAGTTTGAACGGGAGCTGATCGAATCCGGAAGGAAAAAACCGCAATAACAAAGTATTGACAGACCGCTTCGGCGGTCTGTTTTTGTATATCAAAGCGAAATATTACTATTGTAAAATGCGAACGCTTGTGATATAATGTCAGTTATGGAAAAAGTATGTATTATGGGAATAGAATACGCGAACGCGCCGCTTGCCGAAATCGCCGACGAATGCTTTTCCTACACGGCGGCGAGGGAAGCGAGAATTGTAGTGACTCCCAACGGCGAAATTGCCGAATATGCGTATAAGAATCCCGCGTTTTTCGACGTGCTTTCCGGAGCCGATCTTGCCGTCCCCGACGGCGTCAGCGTGAAGCTCGCGGCGAAGCGCTGCGGGACGCCGATTAAGGAGCGCGTGCCCGGCGTCGAGCTGGCGCAGGAGCTTATCAAGCGCCTGAGCGATTCCGGCGGCAGCCTTTTCCTTTTCGGCGGCGCCGAGGGCGTCGCGGAAGACGCGGCGAAGAATATCTCCGCCGGGTATCCGGGCGTAAAGATCGCCGGAACTCACAACGGCTTTTTTGAGGATGATTCCGATATCGTCGCCGGGATTGACGCTGCTTCGCCGGACGTACTGTTCGTCTGCCTCGGTTCTCCGAAGCAGGAGGAATGGATGGCGGCGCACCGCGATCTTTCCTGCGGCGTGATGCTCGGACTCGGCGGCACGCTCGACGTGCTTGCCGGCAGAGTGAAGCGCGCGCCGGCGTTCTGGCGAAAGATCGGCTGCGAATGGCTTTATCGCACGATCAAGCAGCCTTCGCGCATAAAGCGCATAATTAAAATACCCTTTTTCGTCCTCGGCAGCAAGCGCAGGACGAAAAAGCTCAATAAACAGAGGTGCGAGAATGAAAGGTAAGCTTATAGTTTTTGAAGGCATGGACGGAAGCGGAAAGGCGACTCAGAATAAACGCCTTTACGACTTTTTGACGTCCTGCGGATACAAGGTCAGAAAGGTCAGCTTTCCCGATTACGACGAGCCTTCGAGCGCCCCGCTGCGTATGTATCTCAACGGCGCTTTCGGGGACAAGCCGGACAGCGTGAACGGTTACGTCGCCTCCGCGTTTTTTGCCGTCGACCGCATAGCCTCGTACCTTTCAAAGTGGCGCAACGCGATCGACGACGGGGAGATAGTTCTGCTTGACAGATACACTACATCCAATATGGTTCATCAGGCGTCGAAGCTGCCGAGGGAGCAGTGGGACGAGTTCCTTGACTGGCTTTATGACTTCGAGTTCAGAAAGCTCGGGCTCCCGGAGCCTGATCTGACTATATACCTGCGTATGCCGGTCGATATATCCGAGAAGCTTCTTTCGAAGCGGTACGGCAACGACGAATCCAAAAAAGACATTCACGAACGCGACGTCGATTACCTCCGCAGATGTGAGGCGTCCGGTATGTATTCCGCTAAGAAGTTCGGCTGGAAAGTCATAGAATGCACCCGCGACGGCGAGCTTCGCTCGATAGACGAGATCGCGGAAGAGGTTCTCAGAGAGGTTTCTTTACTGCTGAATGCTTGAATTCAAAGAAATAGAAATCGGTGATAAGGAGTCGTTCGACCGGATTCTGAACGCGGTTGACGCGGACGGACAGAAATATCCGACGGCAGACTATACGTTCGGAAACCTGTTTATCTGGAAGCACAGATACGATACGCGTATCGCCTTTGACGGCGGCGCCTGTTTCATTCTCGAAAAGGGAGGGGAATACGCGTATTTCCCGATCTGCTCCGACGACGCGCTCGCGGATGCGCTGAAGAAGCAGGGCATAAGGAAGCTTATGTACGTTACCGACGATATGCTTACCCGTCTCGACGCCTGCGGCGCCGTATATGAAAAGAGCGAGCTGCCGCATTCGTTCGATTACGTTTACTCATACGGCGACCTTGCCGAGCTTCCCGGTAAAAAGTACCACCAGAAGCGCAACCATATAGCGTATTTTGAGAAGCTCTATCCCGAACACTCGTTTGAAATGATAACGCAGGATAATATTAAAGAGTGTTTCGACTTTTCGGTTAAGTGGGGAGAGCAGTCACTTCACGGCATAGACGACGAGGAGCGCAAAGCGCTTGATATGTCGCTCGGCAATTTCTTTTCACTAGGCTTTGAAGGCGGCGTTATTCGCGCCGGCGGAGAGGTCGTCGCGATGTCTGCGGGCGAAAGGCGCGGCAATTCTTTCGTGGTCCACATCGAAAAGGCCCTGAACACCCGCGGAGCCTATCCGTTGATAAACCGCGATTTCGTACGAAACGTCTGTGTTGGCAGCTATCATATAAATCGCGAGGAGGATATGGGAATAGAAGGCCTCGTAAAGGCTAAGCAATCGTATCATCCCGCGTATCTGTTGAAAAAGTATATGGTGACAATATGCGATTGAAAGAGTTTACAATGCCGGTTGTCAAACCAATCGTGTCTTTGATATCTCGATCTTTCGATATTTCCGTGGCTGACGCCGGAGTCTTGCTTGCCGACGCGGCCGAGAACGGCGCCTGCTATCTGAAAACGTACGGAGACGAGCCTGTTTCCGTCGCGTTGAGCAAGCCCGTACGATTACGAATAAACGGTGAAGAACGCAAGGGCGAATACCTTTTCGGCGTTTGCACGGACGCTGCGCACCGCGGGAGAGGATACGCCGCGGGCCTTATCGAAGAAACTTGCGGGAACGCCGACGCCGACTGCGCCGTTCTGATACCCGAGAATGAAGGGTTATTTGAATTCTACGAGCCTCTCGGATTTACCGCGACGGGCGCATGCGCTTCCTTCAACGTCGAAGCGTCCGCCGCCGAAAGCGTCAGTGTAAGCGGAGACGGCGCCTATACGGAATACCTCGGTTTTGCTCAAAAATGCGATAATCTGTGCATTCTCTCGGAACGCGACTTTGTTGCAAGCGCAGCGCTCGCGCCGCGCACCGCCGTAGTAGGAAACAGCGGCGTTTGCTTCATTACCTCAGACGGGAGCGTCGAAGCTTTCGCGCCGCGTGAACGTATAAAAGATCTTGCCGCTTCCGCGCTTTCGTTATTGGGTATCTCCGCCGCGTCTGTGACGACTCATTTTGATTTCGCGCCGGACGGTGCGGCGGTCAAACGTATCGGAATGATAAAGCCTCTGCGAAATGCCGATATCCCCGCGCGATTCTATATCAACAACCTTTACAACTTGTAGGAGGATAATATGGTTTATCTGTTTCTCGCCGACGGTTTTGAAGAAATCGAGGCGCTCGGATGCGTCGATATTCTCCGCAGAGCGGGCGTCGACGTGAAAACCGTCGGGGTTACCGGCAAAACCGTCGCAGGCGCACACGGGATCAATGTCGAAGCCGATATGCGCGTAACGGAATGCGGCCGCGATGCGGAAATGGTGATTCTCCCCGGAGGAAGCGTAGGGACCGATAACCTCGCCTCCAGCGACGACGTCGCCCGCATCGTTACTGACGCCGCCGAAAGAAACGCTTACGTTGCCGCGATCTGCGCGGCCCCTACGGTTCTCGGTAAGCTTGGCCTTCTTGAAGGCAGGCGCGCGGTCTGCTATCCCGGGCTTGAGGGCCGCCTCACCGGCGCCGCGAAATCTTCGGACCGCGTTTGCGTTGACGGCAATTACATCACAAGCCGCGGACCGGGCACGACGGCGGAGTTTTCGCTGACAATCGTAGAATTGCTGAAAGGGCGCAAAACCGCCGATGCTATAAGAGAGGGCATGCTTTGGTAAAAGACGTTCTGCGCGCGGAATTCAAGGCTATGCGCGATGCCATGACGGAATCCGAGCGCGCCGCCGAAAGCGGCGAGTTATGCGGCATTATCCGTTCGATGCCGGAATACAAAGCCGCGGTATGCGTTTTGCTTTATTACCCGGTCGGCAGCGAGCCTGATATCCTCCCGCTTGCCGAAGCGGCGGTTTCGGACGGAAAAGAAGTCGCGTTTCCGGTTGTCAGCGGCAGGGATATGATCTTCTGCGTGCCGAACGGCTTGGATGGATTCAGAAATGGCGGCAATGGTATCCCCGAACCCGACGCCTCGGAATGTGCGCGTGTCTGTGATTTTGCCGACACTCTTTGCGTAGTGCCTGCGCTTGCCGCGGATAATTACGGATACAGAATCGGGTACGGCGGCGGTTATTATGACCGTTTTTTGAGCGGATATAAAGGCTTTTCCGTTTGCGCGGTATTTTCACGCCTGTTTGTTGACAGTCTGCCTGCGGACCCTCACGACGTCGCGGTCGGAGCTGTCGCTTTCACCGGCGGAGGCGTATTGCGTATTAACTAAAAAAGGGGGTACCGCACGAATGCGGTACCCGGCATATATACACATTTCACGTCGTTGCGGTATCAGCCGCAGTTGGAGCAACCGTTATTGCCGCATCCGCAGCCGCATCCGCCGAGACAACCGCTGAGAAGCAGGATAAGGATTATCCATACGATGCCGTTGCCGCAATCGTCCATACATCTGCCCATTCTTTTCACCTCACATTCTGGTGTTTGGTATATACTATGCGAATCGTCGTTATTGTGTTACAGGAGTTGAGACTATGGAATTCAATCAGTCGGAATTTGAAAAAAACCTGCTCAGAAAAGTGAATGATTCTGACGATGTCCCGCCGTCTAAGAAAAAGATCGATGTGGACAGCATCCATATAAAAGACGCGGATGATGTGCCGATCAATACTTATGAGGGCGAAACGCCGCGCGACCGCGCGGCCAAGCTTGCCGCGTGGGAGCAGCAGAAAGGGAGAAAGCCGGGCAAGTCCACGGGGAAAGCCGCGGATAAGGACAAGCCCAAACGCAAAGTATCTAAGAGCGTCATTTTTATTTCCTGTGTCATCGCCGCGTCTCTGATACTGACTCTCATTTCATGGCTTGCGATACGTGACTGCTTTGCGTTTCATAATAAAGTGAGCGAGGATATCCCGATCGTTGTTGAGGACGGCGAGGGCTTATCCACAATAACGACTAAGCTTTCCGACGCTGATATTATCGATTTTCCGCTTGCATTCAGACTGTACTATACGCTGATAAAGAAGAATACTCAGGTGCAGTACGGAACTCATTACTTCAAAAAGGGCGACGATTATGACGCGATCCTCCGCAAGCTTTCCGAAGCGACCGAAAGCAGGGAAACGGCGGAATTCCTCGTAACAGAAGGGAAAACGCAAAAGGACGTCATAAGCATTATTTCGAACGCGGGATATGCGACGAGGGCGGATCTTACGGAAGCCATAAACTTCACTCAGTTTGAAGACTTCGAATTCCTCAACGATCTTCCGGAGCGTTCCGCACGACTTGAAGGTTATCTGTTCCCTGCGAAATACGAGATTTACGCCGGCGAAAGCGCTACCTCTATCATCATACGTATGCTCAAAAAGTTTGACTCCGTATTTGACGATCTTATGTATGAGAGGGCTAAGGATCTGGGTATGACTGTGGACGAGGTGATAACGCTCGCTTCCGTAATTCAGGCCGAAGCGGGAAGCGAGGATGAAATGCCCAACGTTTCGTCCGTCTTCCACAACCGTTTGAAAAACCCGAGCTACGGCTATCTCCAGTCATGCGCGACCGTGCAATACACGATGACGGAGCGCAAGGACGTTTTGACGCGGGCGGATATAGCGGTCGACAATAAGTATAATACATATAAGTATCCCGGCCTGCCGATCGGACCGATTTGTAATCCGGGCCTCGCAGCGATTGAAGCTGCGCTGTATCCCGCGGATACAGATTATTATTATTTCGTATCCGACGGCAAGGGTACCAACGTATTCTCGCGTACTTACGCGGAGCATACGAAGGCGAAGAACACCTATATCAAGGACGGTCAGTTCATCAGCGGTACCGATATTACTGATTCAGAGGATTGACGACAAAATCTTATACGTGGGGTGTGAAGTATGGAATACCGTGTCATTGACGACGAATACGTTTCGAGGTTTATAAAGCCGCGTCCGGAGGACGCCAATAAGTATGACTTCGGATATATCCTCTGTATCTGCGGCAGCCGCGGTATGCACGGCGCCGCCGTTATGTCCGCGACCGCAGCGCTCAGAAGCGGAGCGGGTATAGTGACCGTCGCCGTCCCGCGTGAGATCGAGACCGCCGTTTATCCATGCTTCACCGAAATCATGGTGCGCGGCTACGAAAAGCCGGAGGATCTTGACAGACTGATGGAGAAATCCGACGTTTGCGTTCTCGGCTGCGGGCTCGGGAAATCGGACCTTTCAGAGCAGGTCGTCAGATACGTGCTCGCTAAATATGATAAAACGCTCGTTCTCGATGCGGACGGCATAAACATACTCTCCCGCGACATAGATATTATCAAGGATACCAAGGCGACCGTGATAATAACTCCGCACGCCGGAGAAATGGCGCGGCTTACCGGTATGACTTCCGAAGAGGTAGAGGCGGACAGCGAAATCGTCTGCGCAGACATATCGCGGGAGTTGAACGTAGTAACCGTGTTAAAGGGCGCTCAGACCGTTATCACTTCACCGCACGTTAAAGGTACGATCTACGTGAATCACAGCGGAAATCCCGGGATGGCTACCGCCGGGAGCGGCGACGTCCTGGCGGGTATAACCGCCGCGCTTGCCGCCGTTATAAAGGAACCTCACCGCGCAGCCGCGTGCGCCGTTTACATCCACGGACTCGCAGGCGATCTTGCCGCGGATGAGCTTTCGATGACAGGAATGACCGCCTGCGATATGATCGAAAGGCTGCCGAAGGTATTCAAAAGCTTTGAATAAAAGGGGAGACGCCCCGTGCGAAGAATACCCGCGATCATTACGTCTGTTTTAATGCTTTTCTCGCTTTCCGCATGCGGAAAAGGATCATCCGCGGTCGATTATCTTTCGATTCCGTTCAGCAGTGAGGCGCGAATCGTTATAGATTCCTCCGAATACCTTGTTCATATCGAAAAGGGAGGAGCGGATCTGATCTCGGTCGTTGTCGGCTATCCGGAAGACATTCGCGGAATGAGCGTTTCGCTCGGGGAAGAAAGCGGAGTGTCGTTTCGTAACGCAAAGATATTACAAGGCTTTCCGCGCTCGGTCGCGCAGTTAATATATGATGCTTTTGAACCGTCGTATATAACCGAGACGTTCTCCGACGGAGACGCTGAAATCGTGCGTTTCACCTCCCCGCACGGAGGCGGAAACATACGGATTGACGGCTTTTCCTGCGTTCCGATTTCTCTCGATTCCGAGGGGATACATATCGAATTTACAGATTTCAAACGATAAGGGTGTATTATGGTTTTGGATCAGTATCTCAAGCGTACCTGGGCGGAGGTCGACCTCGACGCCATTGCGCACAATTATGAAATGATAAAAAAAGCCGCGGGTAACGCGGAATGCATGTGCATCGTTAAAGCGGACGCATACGGTCACGGCGCGGTTCCCGTCGCCAGACAGTTATTTGACTGCGGCGCACGTTTCTTCGCCGTTTCGAACATAGAGGAGGCGCTCCAGCTTCGCGACGGCGGTATATCCGGCGGTATACTTATACTCGGTTATACTCCTCCGGAGCTCGCGGACGTTTTATATATAAATGATATTTCTCAAACCGTTTTCTCGTTGTCGGGTGCCGAGAAGCTCGCTCATGCGGCCGGCAGCAGAAGTATAAAGGTCCACATCAAGCTTGATACGGGAATGTCGCGTCTTGGTCTTAACGGTTCCGCGGAAGAAATGGCCGCGCAGGCGTTGAAGATTTGCGGTATCAAGGGGCTTCGCGTCGAAGGGTTGTTCACGCATTTTGCGCGCGCCGATGAGAAAAACGACGAGGCGACCGCCGCGCAGTTCGCTTTGTTTTCGGCTGTTTCCGACGCTTTGGATGCGGCGGGAGTTAAGATCAGATACCGCCATTGCTGCAATTCCGCCGGTATGCTTGCGTATCCGGAATACCGTCTGAATATGTGCCGGCCAGGGCTTATACTTTACGGACTTTCTCCTTTCGGCGGCGAATACGGAACGCCGGCTATGACGCTGAAGACCGTGGTTTCGCAGATTAAGACGGTTCCTGCCGGTACGTCGATAAGCTACGGCGGCAGGTTTGTTACAAAGCGCGACAGCCGAATCGCCGTGCTTCCCGTCGGGTACGCGGACGGATTTGCTCGTTTGCTTTCCGGCAAAGCGCAGGTTCTGATCAACGGCGAACGGGTAAATACCGTCGGAAACGTCTGTATGGACATGACGATGGCAGACGTTACGGATAAAAACGTTTCCGAAGGGGATACCGCCGTTATCATCGGCGCCGAGGGCGGCGAGCGTATAACCGCGGAAGATATCGCGCGTCTTACCGGAACGATACCTTATGAGGTTATTTCGCTGATAGGTAAGCGCGTCCCGCGCGTATTCATAAAAAACGGCGAGATCGTCGGCAGCACGGGGCTGCTCGAGCATTAACATCGCTTCTCATCTCCGAATAGAATGATACAGGGACGGAAATAATTTTTGTATCGTTGTTTAATCGAGTCTTCAAACGGCAAGAATAGTGTTGAAAGCCGCGGATTCGATAAACGGAGATGATTGCATTGAATGTTTTCAGAGGAGATATTTATTACGCGGATCTGAGTCCGGTCGTCGGCTCGGAGCAGGGCGGCACGCGTCCCGTGCTGATCGTTCAGAACGATGTCGGGAACAAATACAGTCCGACCGTCATTGCTGCGGCAATAACGTCTCAGACCGGCAAAGCTCGTTTGCCGACGCACATACCTATTCCTGCCGCTAACTGCGGACTCGAGAAGGATTCCGTTGTGCTGCTTGAGCAGGTCAGAACGATCGACAAGCAGCGTTTGAAGGAGCGTATGGGGCATATAGGCGATGAATCGATGAACAGGGTGAACGAAGCGCTTACAATAAGCTTCGGTCTTTGATGCGGATGAGTATTCATATCTGCGGTTTATATCAGAAGTTAAGATGAGCATCGGGTTGCGTTTTTGCGCCCCGATGCTCGGTCTTTTTGTGAAATGTATAATGTGTATATGTGTGGGATCGCGGGTGTAAACATTGAGTAGAAAAATAAATTTTGCGCTGAAAAACAAAGCGCGAAGAATAGGGAGTTTTTCACATTTTCCACCGAGTTTTCAACAGTTCGAAGCGAAAAATGATTTCCGTTCTGTATATTTTTTCCAACGCAGGAGAGCGAAAAATGAATATTTATCTATGGTTTTGATATCGAAAGCGAATGAATACGCAATAACAGGCGTTTGATGATGTATAATTATGAATTATCATAAAAACACCGGCTGAAGAACGATTCAGCCGGTGTTTTGTGTTTATTAATCCTCGCGGATTATTGCGATGTGGACGTCGGAAAGCTGTTTCGGGTCGACCTCTGAAGGGGCTCCCATCATAAGGTCTTGTGCGTTCTTGTTCATCGGGAACGGGATGACCTCGCGGATGGAATCCTCTCCGGCGAGCAGCATCACCATACGGTCGACTCCCGGGGCGATGCCTGCGTGCGGCGGCGCTCCGTAGCAGAACGCGCCGTACATGGCGGGGAACTTGGCGCGGACGTCTTCTTCACCGAGCCCGACGATGTTGAACGCCTTGATCATCAAATCCGGATCATGGTTTCTGACTGCGCCGGAGCTCAATTCAACTCCGTTGCAGACCAGGTCGTACTGGTAGGCGAGGATATCAAGCGGCTCCTTGCTTTCGAGAGCTTCAAGCCCGCCCTGCGGCATTGAGAAGGGGTTGTGACAGAATTCGAGTTCGCCGGATTCTTCGCCGATTTCATACATCGGGAAGTCGACTATCCAGCAGAATTCGTACTTTTCCTTATCCATATGGCCGGGAACGGAGGCGCCGAGCAGCTTGCGAAGTACGCCGGCGGTTTTCTGCGCTGTGAGCTTTTTGCCCGCGGCGAGCGCTACGAAACTGTTGGGCTTCAGTCCGAGTTTTTCGACGACCGCGTCTTTGCGGTCTATGAGGAACTTTGAAATGCCGCCTGTGAGTTCTCCGTTTTCATCGAGACGGAACCAGCACGCCTTGCTGCCGGAGATGACTTCAGTATCGGCTATGAGCTTATCTATGAACTTGCGCGTTTCGTTAAAGTCACTGACAACGACGGCTCGTACTTCGGCGCCTTCGAACGGACCGAAGCCGCAGCCCTGCATTTCAGCGGTGACGTCGGTCACGGTCAGGTCAATGCGCAGATCGGGTTTGTCCGTGCCGTATTTTTCCATCGCGTCGAGATATGCAATGCGCGCGAATGGGGCGGAGGAAGCGGTGTTATACTTGCCGTACTTGGCAAAGATGGGCGGGAGCACGTCCTCAAGCACCGCGAACACGTCCTCCTGCGAGGCGAACGCCATCTCCATATCAAGCTGATAGAACTCACCGGGGCTTCTGTCGGCTCTCGCGTCTTCATCGCGGAAACAGGGCGCGATCTGGAAGTATCTGTCAAAACCGGACGCCATAAGCAGCTGCTTGAACTGCTGCGGCGCCTGAGGCAGCGCATAAAACTTGCCGGGGTGGTTGCGTGAAGGCACGAGGTAGTCGCGCGCGCCTTCCGGCGAGGAACTGGTGAGGATCGGAGTGGTTATCTCCATAAAACCGTGATCTATCATCGAGGCGCGAAGCGCCGCGACGATATTGCTGCGAAGGATGATGTTCTTTTTGACCTCCGGATTGCGCAGGTCGAGGTACCTGTATTTGAGACGGGCGTTCTCGTCCGCTTCTTTTGATTTGTTGATCTCAAAGGGCAGGGAGTTGAAGCGGCACTTGCCGAGCACCGTTATCTGCGTCGGAACGACCTCGATATCACCGGTTGCCTGCTTCGGATTCTTGGACTGGCGCTCGCGTACCGTGCCGGTGACGCTGATTGTGGATTCCTTATTGATTTCCTTGAACGCCGCCATCATTTCCGCGCTTTCCGCAACGAGCTGAGTCGTGCCGTAAAAGTCGCGCAGCACGACGAACGCGAAGTTTGAACCTACTTCGCGGACGTTTTCCATCCAACCGCAAAGCGTGACGTTTTTCCCCGCGTCTGAAAGACGGAGCTCGCCGCAGTTGTGCGTTCTCGACTGGAACATATCTATCCCTCTTCCGTATTCGTTATCTTGATTATTTTCTCACATTTGTCAAAGATTGTCAATAGCTATGAAGTAAATCTTATATATCATTGGACAAGTCGTGAAAAGCGTGGTATAATAAATATATCAAATAAAGGAGGAGAAAATATGTCGGTGCTGAAAGTCACTTCTGAAAACTATGAACGGGAGGTTTTGAATTCCGAGCTGCCCGTCGTTATCGACTTCTGGGCGTCGTGGTGCGGGCCGTGCCGTTTGTTGGCTCCGATCATCGAGCAGTTCGCCGCGGAATACGACGGTAAACTTAAAGTGTGTAAGATTGACGTTGATGAAGAGCAGGAGATCGCCGCCTCTTACAGGGTTATGAGCATACCCACGGTCGTTATGTTGAAGAACGGCGAAGTTACCGCTACCGCCGTCGGATACAGATCGAAGCACAGTCTCGAGGAGGAGCTCGGGCTGAATCCGCCCAGACTTCGCAACACCGACGTGTTTCGGTGATGTGTTTGGGTTTGCATTAGCCGTAATACGGATAAAAAACGCATCTTTTGGCACGCCAAAAGATGCGTTTTTTAAGGCTGGAATTACCGTTTTGGCAAAAATGAGGGTATCGTTAGATCCCGCAATATGATTTTCCGTAGGGAATATAAATATAACTGAAAAGGGTTGCTGTTTGTTAAAACAACAACCCTTTTCTGGTGCGGTCGGGGGGACTTGAACCCCCACGAGATTGCTCTCACTAGCCCCTCAAGCTAGCGCGTCTGCCTATTCCGCCACGACCGCGTGCAAGAGGTATTATAATCGAATACCTTCGACTTGTCAACAGTAATTTTTCATTTTTCCGAAAAAAGTTACAGTATATTCAGTTTCCTGTTTATGATCGAGTTTGCGCTTTCGAAGCAGCCGACGCAGAGCGCGGAGAAGAATACCGCCGCAAAAAGGCCGTAATCGCTCATTGTCTTCACCGTGCCTTCTCCAATGAATGCGAAGATCTTATCGAATACGCCGAATTCGAACATCAGGTAGCTTATTCCACCGAGCGTGCATATTATGATAATCCCGCCGATTATCGTGGCGGCAAGACGCTGTTTGAGGAAAAGGTGTCCGATTGCCGAGGCGAGGTATATACCGGCAACTATGACGGACGCTATCAGCAGCGCGAGCAGCGCCGCCATAAAATTGTAGAAAAAACCGAATCCGGAGTTAAAAAAGACCGACACGACCGGCGGGAGCTCCGCGTGATAAAGCCAATAAGAAAAGACGGATACTCCCATCGTGCAGGCGCACCAAACCATTGCGGTCGTAAACCTTGCCGTAAGATGCTCGCGTACGGTTGCGGGGATCGCCATCGTCGTTGCGCCCTCGTCGCCGAGCATGGAACGGTATACACGCTGCGCGACAACGTAAAGGGTCAAAAAGATTCCGAGCGCGATAACGAGTTCGTTTAGTATGCGTACGACGTTTATCACCGTTTGCATAACCATCGCTTCGGATGAACCTCCGAAGACGTTGAGCAGACGCCCCGCGCCGGAGGCTACAAGCATTGCCGCATAAAGAGGGAGCATGGTCTTCCAGGAGGATATGAATTCGTGCTTGATGAGTTTCTTCAGCATTTGTATTCCTCCGTAAAAAGGGCGTGGATGGATTTGCCCTTATCAGCGCGCAGCTTTTCCGCGTTTTCAAACAGGGCTATTCTGCCGGCGCTGACGAAAGCGGCGTGGGTGATTATCCTCTCTACGTCGGACGGCGTGCGCGATGAAATGATTACCGTGCTCTTCTCAGTGTGAGCCGATACTATCGAGTCGAGGATATAACTCAAAGTAGCGGTGTCGACCGCTTCGACCGGACTGTCAAGCAGATAGAGCGTTGCGTTTCTGCTTAAGGTAAGCGAAAGCCGGAGCTTCTGAAGACTGCCTTTCGATAGATCTGCCGTTTTTTCTTTTAATTCGATACCGAGCGCCGAGAGAAGCGAGAGGGCTTTTTCTTCGTCGAAATCGGCGTAGAAATCGCGGTAGAATCTGAGTGCGCCGATTACCGAAGCGTTGTCGCCGAAGCTTTCTTCATGGGGCAAAAACGCGGTTACGCGTTTTGTGTCGACTCCGGGCTTGTTACCGTTGATAAACACTTCTCCGCCGCTTGGAGTCAGAAGTCCGGCGGCGAGTTTCAGAAGCGTCGTCTTACCGCTGCCTTCAACGCCGAAAAGCCCGACGATGCAGCCGGGTTCAACTGCGAAATCGAGCTCGTTTACGGCGACAACCTCGCCGTATTTTTTAATTAGCTTTTTACATTCCAATATCGGGGACAAATCGGCACCTCCGCAGATATTCAGTAAAAACCGCGGCTGCCGAAAGGCTACCGCGGCGAGGATTATTTTCTGTAAAGCCGTTTGCCGCGAATCACCGGTTCGCTGGTGAGATTGATGCCGAGCTTCTTCAGCGTCGACTCGTCGACGCTTGCAAGCATGACCGAGGAATGCATTTCCGCATGTCTGAGCTTGCTGAGCTGCTTAAGGGCGAGCTCTGCGGTCGGATTCATGGCGGCGCTTATTGCAAGAGCGATAAGTATCTCGTCCGTGTGAAGACGCGGATTGCTGTTGCCGAGGTCGACGGTCTTGAGTTTCTGGATTGGCTCGATAATTATGGGGGATATCAGCAGTATATCGTGGTGGATTCCGCCGAGCACCTTAAGGGAATTGAGCAGCGCGGCGGCTGCGGCTCCGAGCAGGGAGGAAGTCTTGCCGGTAATTATCCTTCCGTCGTCGAGCTGTATAGCGGCGGCAGGAGCGCCGGTTTCCTTTTCGCGATCAAGCGCGGCCGCAACTACGGGGCGGAAGCTTTCGTCAACGCCTGCCTGCTTCATCAGCATTTCGTTTTTGTAGACGGCTTCACTGCTGACCTTGCCGTTTTTGGCGGCGCAAACGGTGTTGTAATATCTGCGGACGATTTCCTGATTCGACGCCTCGCATACGACTTCGTCGTCTATTATGCAGTTGCCCGCCATATTGACGCCCATATCCGTCGGGGATTTGTAGGGGCATTCTCCGCCGGTGATCTGTTCGAACAGCGCCTTGAGTACGGGGAATATCTCGACGTCGCGGTTGTAGTTGACTGCGGTCGTTCCGTAAGCTTCGAGATGGAACGGATCGATCATATTAACGTCGTTGAGGTCGGAGGTGGCTGCCTCGTACGCAAGGTTGACAGGGTGCTTCAGCGGCAGATTCCAAATGGGGAAGGTTTCGAATTTCGCATATCCCGATTTGATTCCGCGCTTGCTGTCATGATACAGCTGCGAGAGACAGGTTGCCATTTTGCCGCTTCCCGGGCCGGGAGCGGTGACGACGACGAGCGGCCGGGAGGTCTCTATATATTCGTTTTTTCCGAAACCGTCGTCGCTGACGATGAGCGGAATATTGGAGGGATATCCGTCTATGCGGTAATGCCGATAGACCTTCAGCCCGAGATTCTCAAGACGCTCCTTGAAAAGTCTGCATGCGGGCTGATCGCTGTACTGCGTTATTACGACGCTGCTGACGAACAGTCCGCAGTCGCGGAAAGCGTCGATGAGGCGCAAAACGTCGGAGTCATAAGTTATGCCGAGATCTCCGCGGATCTTACTGTTCTCGATATCGGATGAGTTGATAACTACGACGACCTCCGCCTTGTCGGCGACCTTCAGCAGCATCCTGATTTTAGAGTCGGGCTCAAATCCGGGGAGTACTCGCGAAGCGTGCAGATCGTCGAACAATTTGCCGCCGAATTCGAGGTAAAGCTTTCCGCCGAACTGATCGATGCGCTTTTCGATGTTCTCGGATTGCATAGCTATATACTTTGCGTTGTCAAATCCGACTTTAAACATAACGTACCTCCGACAGAATTAATCAAATATGAAGTTATTATATTACAATTCGACGGAAGTTTCAACCGTTATTTAAAAAATGAAAACAAAAATATTGATAATTTCGGGAGAAAATGATAACATAGTATCAAATCATAATAACCGGAGGGTGAAATGAACGGCAACGATCTTATTGCGCTCGCTAAAGAGGCGAGGAAGAAGGCGTATTCGCCATACTCGGGCTTTTCCGTCGGAGCTGCGCTGCTGACTAAGACCGGTAAGGTTTTCACCGGATGCAATATTGAAAACGCGACCTTTTCGCCTACGATATGCGCGGAGCGCACAGCTTTTGCGAAGGCGATAAGCGAAGGTGAGCGCGAGTTTGAAGCTATCGCTATCGTCGGAGGCGCTGACAGAGACGACGCCGTTTGCTATCCCTGCGGCGTCTGCAGGCAGTTTATGAGCGAGTTCTGCACAAGCGATTTTAAGCTGTACTTCGCCGCCGGAGACGAAACGGTAGAGTACGGATTTGATGAAATAATGCCTCACAGATTTCATCTGTGAGGCGTTGCCTTATTTCAGCTTCAAGCATACAGCGGTAATGTCGTCGGCAGGTGAGGAGCCATAGCTCTCCCTGCCGGTTTTAACTATTCTTTCGCAGATGCTTCTTACGTCCGAATTGCGAAAATCGGAGCTGTCTATCCATTCATCGCCGTTGTTCAGCGCTCCGTCCGAGAGCATGACGAGGAAGTCACTGCGTTTAAGTTTGCCTGATATAACGTTGCAGCCGGATTCGTTGAGTATACCGACGGGAAGAGTCGGCGAATAGAGGCGCCGGGTGCGGTTTTCGGAAATGACGTAGCTTGCGGGCGCCCCGGCTTTCGCGATCCTGTATTCACCGGTTTCCGTGTCCAGCATACAAACATCCGCGGTCGCGAAGGTTTCTTCGCCTCCTTTCAGTTTCAGCGCTGCGTTTGCGAGTTTAAGTGCTGTTGCGAACGACAGCCCGTTCAACAAGAAACGCTTGAGTAATCTGCACGTCATGCCGCTGTCTATTGCCGCGAGTTTGCCGGAACCCATCCCGTCGCTGATGATTACGTAAACATATTTTCCGCGGACGAAGTATTCGCAGTTATCACCGGAATAGTCTTCTTTTTCATTCTTGAAGGACGAGCTGAATATTTCGACTCGTTCCGCGGCGCCGGATTGGCAATTCGCTGTCTCGAATCCCGCTGAGATTTCTGCTGAAACGTCCTCTAAAGCGTCGGAAACAATCGAATACACGTCGGTTGACAACTCCCGCAAATCGCGTATTTCGAACGATGACGTGTCGTTGCCGAGCATATATCGCCTTATCATATTCTCCATTTCGCTCAAATGGGCGCATCTCGGGAGTGACGCCGCGGTCGCCTTGCCGTGAACCGACTCGCGTGCGTACGTATATATCCCTCTCCTGACTTCATTTTGCTTAACGCCTGAGCAGAATTTCGTGAGTTCGCAACCGGAGCACAGCGATTCGAGAACGTGTGAGACGCATCCGTCCGGAGTCGGGGCGAGCTCTTTGCCGACTTCCTCAGAAACGCTTGCGATGCTGTCCTTCAAATATCGGAAAAGGGTTGCGGTCTCTCTGAGTTTATCGGCTGCATATTCGCCGGAGCCGCCGCTGTTTTCTCGCTCCGCGAGAAGCGATGTGCGCGTCAGAAGTCTTTGAGGTATCAGCGTCATGATCAGAGATGCGGCAAGGACTTCAACCATCTGCGGAAGCAATTCGATTACCGGCGTGAAAATCAGATTAAAGCCGAACCGTAAAGCGATGAATCCTGCCGCGCACGGGAGTTTTCCTAATTTGAAAAGCTTTCTTGCCGCAAGAACGCTCACCGGAAGTATGAAAAAACACTCCGGTTTCAATGCGCCTACGCTCCACGCCGCGCCGAAAAAAGCCGACGCAAAAAACGATTCCGTTCCATTCAGCCTGACGGCGAATACAAGAGCTCCTGCCGACGCTGCCGTTGCGAGCAGACTGACGCCGAGCGGTTTGACCGATTCCAGCGGAAGCAGCATCAAAAACACGGTCGCGGCCGCGAAAGCAAGCTCCGCCGGTTTCAGACGGAATAGGCTTCTGCCGTATAATTCAAAAGCGTTTTTGAAAACGAACGCCGAGCCTGCGGCGACTCCCGAAAGCGCGAGCCATCCGAAGCTTCCGGTTAGATCCGACACCATAACGTCGCCGCACAGGATACCTGTGACGGTCAGCGATAAAAAGACCGCTATCGGCGCAATGTAGGCGTCGGAAAGGGTTTTTCCTCTCCCTTTGAAAAGAAGTCTGAACAGCAGCATTGCCGTCATCGCGGAGACCGGAGCCGCCGATTCATAAAAAGAGTTGATCATATATGAGAAGAATCCTCCGAGATAACAAAGGAACGCAAGGCTTCGCGGCATCACGGCTATCGCCGCGACCGCGAACGGAGAAACACCGATCGCTTTTATCGGCAGCGCCGCTATGAATCCGAAGGCTGTCGCGGCGGCTCCCTTGACTCCGCTGAGGGCGAAAAGCTTTTCCGCGTTCAGCTTCAGTGATTTGTGCTTTCTTTCGGTAATCGTGTTGTTCATTTCTGCCTCCTTCCGCACAAAAATACTATAATGCTTGTCCCTGTAATACTATTGTCATATAAAGTCAGAAAAAAACGACAAATTGTGTTTAATACTCTTTATTTATCCCACAAAATGTGGTATTATATATTAAACGTTTGAAAATCGACGGAAATGGACGGTAAGAAAATGGAAACTATAGCTGTAATCACTTTAATCGTGGCATGCGTCTCGTGCGTTCTGTCCGCTTGCGCGTTTATCGCCGCGTTTTCCGGAAGAAAGAAGGGTGGCGATCAGGAGCTGAAGCGCGATATTATCGACGAGCTTCGTACAACGCGCAGCGAGCTGTCCGTTCAGACTCAGACCGCGTCGAAAAACAGCTTCGAAACGATCGCCGAGCTTCAGCGCAGCGTTGCGCAGAAGCAGGACGTTCGCATTTCGGAATTATCCACGAATCTGATCGAAAGCCAGCGCGCTCTTCGTCAGTCCGTCGCAAATTCGATGAGCGAGATGAACGAGCGGATACGCGCTTTTTCCGAGCAGAACGAGAAGAAGCTTGAGGGTATTCGCGCTTCCACCAACGAAAGCATAAGGCTCATGATCGAGGAAAACGGCAAGAAGCTCGACGAGATGCGCAACACCGTCGATGAAAAGCTTCAGAAGACTCTTGAGGAGCGTCTTCAGCGTTCCTTCTCCGCGGTGAGCGAACAGCTTGAAAAGGTGTATCAGGGGCTCGGAGAGATGAAGACCGTAGCGGCCGACGTGGGCGATCTGAAGAAGGTGCTTTCCAACGTCAAGACCCGCGGAACGCTTGGAGAGTATCAGCTCGGGGCTATTCTCGAGCAGGTCCTTTCACCCGAGCAGTACGACGCTAACGTCGCGACGGTTAGCGGCAGTTCTGACAGAGTTGAATACGCGATACGCCTCCCCGGCGACGGAGAGGAGTTCGTATATCTGCCTATAGACGCAAAGTTTCCGGCGGATATATACCAGCAGTTGCTCGACGCGCGCGAAAAAGGCGACGCCGATGCCGCCGAAGCTGCGGGAAAACAGCTTGAGAGCCGTATCAGGAGCGAAGCTAAATCGATCAACTCAAAGTATGTTTCTCCGCCCGCAACGACGGATTTCGGCATACTGTTTCTTCCTTTTGAAGGGCTATACGCGGAGGTCGTACAGCGCGGACTTGTCGAGGTGCTTCAGCGTGAAAGCAAGATCATGATTGCCGGTCCGACGACAATGGCGGCTCTGCTCAACAGCCTGCAGATGGGCTTCCGTACGCTGGCGATAAAGAAGCACACCTCGGAGGTTTGGAACGCGCTCGCGGAAGTCAAGACTGAATTCGGCAAATTCGGTTCAGTGCTGAAGAAGACTCAGGAGCGCCTTGATCAGGCGCGCGGCGAGCTTGAAAGCCTCGTCGGAACGCGTACGCGCAAGATACAGCTTCGCCTTGACGCCATGACTAAACTCGGCACGAGCGAAGACGCCGTTGACTTCGGACGCGCGGTCGCGCTTATTGAAGGCGACGATCCTGCGGGTGATTAATTTGTTTATAATATTTGGATTTTTCACTTTACAACACATACGGTTTTGTAGTAAAATATTTATTAGCGCAAATTGTATTTCGGAATGAAGAAGGGGTGTCTGATGAAAGATATGTATAAAAGAGTGCTCCTGAAGATCAGCGGTGAGGCGCTGGCGGGGGACCTCGGTCACGGACTTGACTACGAGACTTTGAAACACATTTCCGCGAGCATTAAAAAAGTGTATGAGCTCGGCGTTGAGGTCGCCATCGTAGTCGGCGGAGGTAATTTCTGGCGCGGCAGGCAGCACGAAGGAATGGACAGGACAACGGCCGACCATATCGGCATGCTGGCAACGACGATGAACGCGCTCGCTCTCGCGGACGCGATCCAGGAGCAGGGAGTACCCACGCGCGTAATGACCGCGATCGAAATGAAATCCATAGCCGAGCCGTATATCAGAGGAAGAGCTATAAGACACTTCGATAAAAACCGCGTTATCGTATTCGGCGCCGGTACGGGCAATCCGTTCTTCTCGACCGATACCGCGGCGGCGCTCCGCGCGGCGGAGATTGAAGCCGACGTCATCATGAAGGCCACGAACGTCGACGGAGTATTCAACAAGGATCCGCATAAGTTCTCCGACGCCGTCAAGATCGACGAGCTTACTTATCTCGACGTTATCAATCAGCAGCTCGGAGTTATGGACTACGCGGCGATTTCGCTTTGCATGGAGAATAAGATACCCATTATCGTATTCAACCTTAACGATCCCGACAACATCTTCAGAGCCGTCAAGGGCGAGAAGATAGGAACAACAGTAAAGGAGTTTTAGTTATGAAAGGCACTTATCCCGAAATCGAATCAAAGATGCAAAAAACGCTTTCTGCGCTCGAAACAGAGTTCGGCACTATCCGGGCGGGCAGGGCGAACCCCGCCGTTCTGGATAAGATAAGGGTGGATTATTACGGAACCCCCACTCCGATCAACCAGATGGCCGCGGTTTCCGTTCCGGAACCCCGCATCCTTATGATCGCCCCGTGGGACGTTTCCCAGATCAAAGCGATCGAGAAGGCGATACTGACTTCGGAGTTGGGCATCAACCCACAGAACGACGGGAAGAGCATCCGGCTTGTTATCCCGCCGCTGACCGAGGAGCGCCGCAGGGAAATCGTCAAGACTCTCCACAAATACGCTGAAGAAGCTAAGGTATCCGTCAGGAACATCCGCCGCGATGCGATCGAGGATTTCAAAAAGCAGCAGAAATCCAGCGAGATGACCGAGGACGATTATAAGATCTGTGAAAAGGACATTCAGGAGCTTACCGATACCTATTCCGATAAGATTACTAAGGTCCTCGAGGTCAAGGAAAAAGAGATATTAGAGGTCTGATTTGAGGAAAAAGCATAAGCTTCCGGCGGTCGTACCCGAGTCCATAGGCATTATAATGGACGGAAACGGCCGCTGGGCAAAGAAACGCGGTTTGCCGAGAAGCCTCGGTCACAGTAAGGGTGCCGGGGTTTTTCGCGATATCGTTATATATTGCAACGAGCTCGGTGTCAAATACGTAACTGTCTACGCATTCTCAACGGAGAACTGGAAACGCTCGCGGGATGAGATTGATTCTATCGTAAATATTCTCCGCGATTATTTGAAGAAGGGCTTTATCGAACTGAAAAAAAACAATATCGTGATAAAGTTTATAGGCGATATTTCTCCGTTCCCTCAGGACGTGAAAGATGAAATTAAGCAACTTGAGGCGGACAGCGCCGCAAACAACGGTATCACGCTCAACATTGCCCTTAACTACGGCGGCCGAGCTGAGCTTGTTCATGCGTTCCGGAGTATGCTCGCCGACGTTGAAGCGGGTAAGCTGTCGGCTGAGGAAATAACGGAAGATACCGTTGAAAGCTATCTGTATACTGCGGGGCAGCCTTCTCCGGATTTGATTATTCGTCCGAGCGGAGAGTTGAGACTTTCAAACTTTATGCTTTGGCAGGCCGCGTATTCCGAGTTCTGGTTCGATAACGTGCTTTGGCCGGATTTCGACAGAAAAGACCTTCTTCGTGCTTTTGCAGACTTTGCGGAAAGAGACCGCAGATACGGGGGCAGAAAATGAAGCAGAGGATTTTTACCGCTTCGATACTCATACTACTCGCCGCACCGATACTTATCTGGTCGGACACGATCGTGTTGAATATCGCCGTAGCGCTCATTTCCGCGATAGGAATATATGAGCTGCTTTCGGCTACGAAGTATGTTCAGGATCATACTCTTACGGTTCTGAGCATCATATACTCGGCCGCTATACCGTTTTTATATCTCTTCCCGGGGGATATGCGGATAGGCGTATTCATCGGCGTGGCATTTGTGTTCGTCGTAGCGTTGTTTATGCTTCTTGTTTTCAAAAATAAGAAATACCGTCTTGAACATATTTCGGTTGCGTTTTTGATGGCAACCATTATTCCCGTGTTCCTTTCGTCGCTGATCGTTCTGCGCAGAATGCCCGAAACCATGGTCGTTGATGCGCGTATGAGCTTTGTGTTCATGCTGCTGCCGATAGTATGCGTGATATTGACCGATACGTTTGCGCTTTTTACGGGGATGCTGATAGGGAAGCACAAGCTTGCTCCGTCAGTCAGCCCCAAGAAGACTGTTGAAGGAGCGATAGGCGGAGCCGTGTTCGGCGTGTTGACTTTCGTCGTTGCCGGAATCATATCCGAAAAGGTGACGGGAGTCGACGTCTCGCTGCCGTTGTTTGCCGCCGCCGGGCTGATAACGAGCGTGATAGGGCAGTTCGGAGACCTTTTCATGTCGGTCATCAAAAGACACTGCGATTTGAAGGACTTCGGCAATCTGATGCCGGGGCACGGAGGCATCCTCGACCGGTTTGACAGCTTGATATTTGCCGCGCCGACGTTCCTGCTTTTTGTTTACGGGCTGGATTATCTCGGCGTACATATGATAATTCATTAATCGGAGCATAGAATATGAATGACAATTCGGTAGCCGTTCTCGGCTCGACAGGTTCAATAGGAATACAGACGCTTGACGTGATACGCTCGCTGGGCATGCGTATCACGCTTTTGTCGGCCAAAAGCAGCGTCGAAGCCCTGGAAAAGCAGATCAGGGAGTTTCTGCCCGCCGCCGCCGTCATGACTGATCCCGCCGCCGCGGAGGAACTGAAGATCCGCGTCGCCGACACCGGCACGAAGGTGTATTCCGGAGAAGATGCGCTTTGTTCATGCGTTCGTGAATGCGACTCGCAGACCGTGGTCAACGCCGTCGTCGGCTTTGCCGGTCTTAAACCGACCGTCGCGGCGATCGAAGCGGGAAAGCGGCTTGCTCTCGCGAACAAAGAGAGCCTCGTCGCCGGCGGCGAATACGTGATACCGCTTGCGAAAAAACGCGGGGTGGAGATTTTCCCGATAGACAGTGAACACAGCGCGATTTTCCAGTGTATGCTCGCTTCGTCCGATCATGATGCCGAGGTCGATAAAATAATTCTCACCGGCTCGGGAGGGCCTTTCAGGGGTATGAAGGAGTTTGAGCTTCGTTCCGTAACTCCGGAGCAGGCCGTCAGGCATCCGAACTGGAATATGGGGCAAAAGATCTCCGTTGATTCCGCGACGCTGATGAATAAAGGGCTTGAGGTGATCGAAGCCGTCCGGCTTTTCGGCGTTCCTACTGAAAAGATAGAAGTCGTTATCCATAAAGAGAGCATCATTCATTCGATGGTGCGCTTCAGAGACGGAGCCGTGATAGCGCAGATGTCCTATCCGGATATGCGCCTTCCGATAAGTTACGCGCTTACGTATCCGAGCAGAGAATTCGCGGATTATAAACCGGTCGATTTTGCGACTCTCGGCAGTCTCAGTTTTGAAGAGCCCGACACCGCGACCTTTAAGTGCCTTGACTATGCCTACACCGCGCTTGAAATGGGCGGCAACGCGACCGCCGTGCTGAACGGCGCGAATGAAACCGCCGTCGAGCGCTTTCTGAAGCATGAAATCGGTTTCTGCGATATTCCGCGCTGCGTGGAGACCGCGTTGCTCGGCGCCGCTCCGACAGATAACGATCTCGATGGTATCATAGACGCCGATATGCAGGGCAGAAGGATCGCGTCGGTTGTAAAAAGAACCTGGTGATACTATGAATACTTTTTTAGGCATTGTAATTTCCATAATAGCTTTTGCCGTGATGATTTTCATCCATGAATTTGGTCACTTCATTACCGCGAAGCTGTTCAAAGTAAAGGTGAATAAGTTTGCGCTCGGTATGGGACCGGCGCTCTTCAAGTTCGGCAAGGGCGAGACCGAGTATTCGCTCCGGTTATTCCCGATCGGCGGTTACTGCGCCATGGAGGGCGAGGACGGCGAGAGCGAAGAGCCCCGCGCGTTCGTCAATCAGCGTCCGTGGAAGCGCCTTATCATTCTCGCCGCGGGCGCAACGATGAATATACTGCTCGGCTTGCTGATAATGTCAATTCTCGTCTGTCAGATGCCGCTTTTGGGCACGCGCATCATCGCCAACGTTCCGCAGACGAACGAGGGCGTTCAGAACGCGATTCAGATAGGCGACGAGATAGTTAAAGTCAATGACAGAAGAGTTTATATTCCCCGCGACCTCGATTACGTTCTCGCGCTTGACGACGACGGAAAAGCCGACTTCGTCATTGTCAGAGACGGCGAGAAGCTGGAGCTGAAGGACGTTCAGCTTTACGTTTATACCGACGAGGACTCCGGTTCGAAGGGAACGTATTTGGAGTACGGGCCTGAAGCGTATCAGTTCCTCGGTAAAGAGAAGACGTTTTTCGGCGTTATCGGTTACAGCATATCGGAAACCGTTTCAACGGTAAGGCTTGTTTTATACTCTTTCGCAAGCCTGATAACGGGCAAAATACCGATTCGTTCGCTTGGCGGCCCCGTCGCGGTCACCGAGACGGTCGTGAAGACGGTTTCGAGCGGTTGGAAAACGGTGCTTAACCTGATAGGAATGATAAGCATAAACCTCGGTGTGTTCAACCTGCTTCCGCTTCCGGCGCTTGACGGAGGCAGAATACTCTTTACGCTGATCGAGATGATCTTCCGCAAGCCGGTCAGCCGCAAGGTGGAGGGTATTATCCACACGGTCGGATTCGTTCTGCTCATTGGTCTTATGATACTTGTGTTTGCGAAGGATATCTTCTCGCTGTTCGTTTGAGGTGTGAAATGACGCGCAGGGTTAAAGTCGGAAATACATTCATCGGCGGCGGTGCGCCGGTTTCAGTGCAGACGATGCTGGACGTTCCGTCATACGACGTTGAGGGCAACGTCGGGCAGGCGCTTGCGGTTCAGGCCGCAGGCGCTGACATTCTGCGCGTTGCCGTGCCGGATAAGGACGCGCTCAAAACGCTTGAGGCCGTCAAGAAGGCCGTTTCGATTCCGGTCGTGGCGGATATACACTTTGATTATAAGCTTGCGATCGAGTCCGTTGACCGCGGCGCCGACAAGATAAGGATCAACCCCGGAAATATCGGCGGAGCGGAAAAAGTCCGCGCCGTCATCGCCAAATGCGCCGCAAACGGCGTTGCGGTAAGAGTCGGTGTAAACTCCGGTTCGCTTGAAAAGGAACTGCTTTCAAAGTACGGAGCTCCGACGCCGGAGGCTTTGTGCGAAAGCGCGTTGAACGCGGTGAGTCTTCTTGAGGAGCTGGACTTTTTCAACACGGTTGTTTCAATTAAGACGTCGTCGGTAGCCGACACGGTCAAGGCGTATCGGCTCTTCTCATCTCAGTCTGATTATCCGCTTCATATCGGCGTCACCGAAGCGGGAACGGAGAGGACCGGCGTGATACGCAGTTCCGCCGCGCTCGGATCGCTTTTGCTTGACGGGATAGGGGATACGCTTCGCGTTTCTCTTACCGCTTCGCCCGTTAAGGAGATTCAGGCGGGAATTGAGATACTCAAGGCGTGCGGAATTCGCAGCGGAGCGCAGGTCATATCCTGTCCGACATGCGGCAGAACGCGAATCGACGTAAAATCTCTTGCCGAACAGACAGAGAGTATGCTTGCCGGCTGCAAAAAGCCCGTAAAAGTAGCCGTAATGGGCTGCGTGGTCAACGGCCCCGGGGAAGCCCGCGAGGCGGATTTCGGGATAACCGGAGGCGACGGAGTCGGGCTGGTTTTCAAAAGAGGCGAAATCGTTGAAAAGGTCAGGGAATCCGAGCTGCTTGACGCGCTTTTAAAATACATAAAGGAATACGAAACAAAAGATGAGTGATACTGGATACAAGTTCTCAGACGTGTTTAATAAGATTGCCGCATCCGACGAGATCGGCTCTCTTACAATAAAGAACGCTTCTCTCCGAAAGGAAAGCAACGTTCTTTCTCTTACTGTGCTCGAAGCCGTCACAGACGGCATGAAAGCGCAAATATCCGCAATGCTCATTTCGGAGTACGGATTCAGCGGCGTGACGATCGATTGCCCCGAGGCGCAGACCGCCGATGTTTCGGCCGCTGATAATAGTCCGGAATCGGAGCACGTGAACGCGGCTCCCGAAAGCAGCAGCGGTTCCGGGAACGCTTTTGAGTACGCTGAAGCCCCTGCGGATGAAACCGTGAGCGATACCGACAAATACACGTTTGCGGAGATACTCAACAGAGTGATTTCAAAAAGCCCTCCGACGGCATCGCTGCTTGCCGGATGCAAATATACCATTGAAGGCGACACCGTTACCGTAACTCTTACGAAAGGCGGAATGTCTTATCTCGACAAAAGGGGAGTAACCGCTTATCTTGAAAAGCAGATGCGCGACGCCGTCAAAAAACCGTTCAAGATCGCATACGACGGCATTACGGAAGTGGACAGCGTCATCAGCGACGAGGAACTTCTTGCATTGTCAACCGCCGGAAGCGGAAATGTCACCAAAGAGTCAGAGCGCGTTCTGCTCGGAAATAAGATAACAAAACCGACGATTCCCATGTCTTCGATAAACGAGGATACCGGAAGAGTATGCGTTGAAGGCGACGTATTCAAACTCGACACGCGTGAAACACGCGACGGCACAAAGCTTCGCGCGACTGTTTACATCACAGATTACACGGCGTCTGTCGCGTTAAAGCTCGAAGACTATACCGATAAACTCGGCCGCGTTGTTGACAAGCTCTCCGAGGGAGTCCGTATACGCGTTCGCGGAATAATGCGTTACGACAGGTTCTTCGGAGATATGTGTCTTTTCGCCGATGATATTATGACTGTTCCTAAGCAGACCGTTCCGGATACTTCAGAACAGAAGCGCGTTGAACTGCACCTTCACACCAATATGTCGTCTATGGACGGCATCAACGATATCGAGGATTACGTAAAACGCGCGTCGGAGTGGGGACATAAAGCGATCGCCGTCACGGATCACGGCGTCGTCCAGGCCTATCCCGCCGCTGCCGCCGCGGCAAAGAAATACGGAGTTAAAATGCTTTACGGCGTTGAGGATTACTTTGTCAACGATATCGTTAAAGCTTTCGTAGGCGATTCCGTAGTTTCTCTTGACGGAGAGTTTACCGTATTCGATATAGAAACGACCGGCACGACGCTCTCAACCGAGAGGATAACCGAAATCGCCGCCGTCAAATTCCGCTGCGGAGAAGTGGCGGAGGAATTCCAGACCTTCTGCAATCCCGAAAAGCACATCAGCGAAAAGATCCAAACGATAACCGGCATTACCGACGATATGGTCGCCGATGCTCCGAATGAAAACGAAGCTGTGCGCAGTTTCCTTGATTTCTGCGGCGACAGCGTTCTTGTCGCGCACAACGCGGCTTTTGATACGAGCTTTATAGCCGCCGCGTGCGAAAGAAACGGGATTCCGTACGACTATTCGCATATTGACACGATTCCGCTTTGCCGCAAATACTATCCGCAGCTGAGAAAAATGACGCTTGACACCGTAGCGCGTTTTCTCGGATACGGCGATTTCCGTCACCACCGCGCTCTTGATGACACAAAAGTACTCGCCGCCATTTTCCGCGATCTTGTTGAGAGGCTTAAGGCGGACGGAGTAACCGACACCTCCGGTCTGAACGGCGCTCTTGAAGGAATGAACACCAACTCAATGCACCGTTTCCATCAGGTCCTGCTCGTGAAAAACAAAACGGGACTGAAGAACCTCTACAAGCTCGTTTCAAAAGCGCATATCGATAACTTCTATTATCAGCCTCGCGTTAAGAAGAGCGATCTTAACGCCCTGCGCGAAGGTCTCATCGTCGGTAGCGCGTGCGTTGAAGGCGAGCTGTATCGTGCGTTCCTTGAGGCGAGAAGCGAAGAGGAAATCAGGAAAATAGCCGACTACTACGATTATTTCGAGATACAGCCGGTCGCAAACAACGAGTTTCTCATTAATGACGACGATATAACGTCCGTCAACAGCAAGGACGATATCAGAGCTATCAATAAAAGAATAGTTGAGCTCGGAGAAAAGCTCGGTAAGCCCGTCGTCGCGACAGGAGACGTGCATTTTCTCAACCCTCGCGACAGCATATTCCGCGAGGTGCTTATGGATGCGGCCGGATTCCAGCCGGGCGAGACGGAAAGCGAGCTGTATTTCCGCTCGACAGACAATATGCTCCGAGAGTTTTCCTACCTCGGCGAAGAAAAAGCGTTCGAGGTCGTCGTTACAAACACCAACAAAATCGCCGATATGATCGAAGAGATCCTTCCGGTTCCGGAAGGAACGTTCACGCCTTCGATAGAAGGCGCAGAGGAAAGCTTCCGCAACAACACCTACGCAAGAGCGCACGAGATTTACGGGGATCCGCTGCCCGCGATTGTTGAAGACCGCCTCGCGAAAGAGGTCAATTCCGTTATCAACAACGGATTCTCGGTAATGTATGAATCCGCGAGGCGCATCGTCAATTTTTCAAACGAAAACGGATATATCGTCGGCTCGCGTGGTTCCGTCGGCTCGTCTTTCGCGGCGACGATGGCGGGCATTACCGAAATAAACCCGCTTCCTCCTCACTACGTGTGCAAAAAGTGTAAGCATTCCGAATTCATCACCGACGGAAGCGTAAAGTCCGGTTTTGAGCTTGATGAAAAGCCATGTCCCGAATGCGGTACGATTATGGTCGGAGACGGTCACGACATCCCGTTTGAGACATTCCTCGGCTTCCACGGAGAAAAAGCGCCGGATATAGACCTTAATATCTCCGGCGAATTCCAGTCTACCGTTCACAAATACGTTGACTCGCTTTTCGGAGCCGAATACTGCTTCAAGGCCGGCACAATTTCCGTTATCCAGGAAAAGACCGCGTACGGCTTCGTCAAGAAGTATCTCGAAAAACGCGGAAAGCTTGTCAGCAACGCGGAGATAGAGCGCCTCGTTACCGGCGCGACCGGCGTAAAACGCACGACCGGACAGCATCCGGGCGGGATCGTCGTCGTTCCGAAGGGCTACGAGATCTATGATTTCACTCCTGTTCAGCGCCCTGCGGATAAATCCGATTCGGATATAATCACCACCCATTTCGACTTCAATTCGATGCACGATACTCTGCTGAAGCTCGACCTTCTCGGGCACGATGTACCGACGCTCGCGAAGCATCTTACCGATACTACCGACACACCCTTCACAAGCGTTCCGCTGAACGATAAGAAGGTCATGTCGCTGTTCACGTCGCCGGAGGCGCTCGGCGTCGACGCAAAGCAGATCAACTGCGAGACTGGCACTCTCGGCCTGCCGGAAATGGGCACCGAGTTCGTGCGTCAGATGCTCGTTGAAGCGCAGCCCAAGAAGTTCTCCGATCTGCTCCAGATCTCCGGCCTTTCGCACGGAACTGACGTCTGGCTCGGCAACGCGCAGGATCTCATAAAAAACAACGTCTGCACGATTTCCGAGGTCATAGGCACAAGAGACGATATAATGGTTTATCTGATGCACAAAGGACTGCCGTCAGATCAGGCGTTCTCGATCATGGAGAAGGTCAGAAAGAAGAACAAGACTCTTTCCGAAGACGACGAGAAGCTTATGAAGAGCAACGGCGTGCCGGAGTGGTACCTCGACAGCTGCAAAAAGATCAAGTATATGTTCCCGAAGGCGCACGCCGCCGCTTACGTTATGAGCGCGATACGCCTCGGATGGTACAAGGTCTACCGTCCGCGTGAATTCTACGCGGCGCTTTTCACCGTCCGCCCGGACGGCTTCGACGCCGAAACGATGTCCGGCGGTCTGAGCGGCATAAAGAACAAACGCGCGGCGCTGCTCGCGAAGCTGCAGGAAAGCGGCTCTAAGATGTCGGCGAACGACAAGAACGCGCTTAACGTAATGGATCTTTCGATCGAGATGTATTCGCGCGGAATAACCTTCCTGCCTGTCGATATATATAAATCCGATCCGTTCCGCTTCGTCGTGGAAGGCGACGGCATAAGGATGCCGTTCATCGCCGTCGCGGGACTCGGCGACTCCGTCGCCACCGCGCTCGCCGAAGCGCGGAAGGAATCCCGCTTCTCAACTCAGGAGGATATAAAAAACGTCAGCGGCGTCTCCAAATCCATCGTCGAGGCGATGGATCGCCTCGGAGCGTTCGCGGGTATCCCCAAGAGCAGTCAGCTTACGTTCTTCTGATAAATCAATACTTACCGAAAGCGCCGCGATATCGGCGCTTTCTTTTTATCAAAAACGTGTAACCTTTTCCATAAAAAAAGTGCTTCTTATGGTGAAGGCCTTCCACCGCGAAAGAAAGGAGATGGAGGCCCGTGGATGACAGCAGGATCGTCGACCTGTACCTGCAGCGCGACGAAGAAGCGATAAAGCTAACCGCCGAGAAATACGGCGGCCGCCTTCGCTCACTCGCCTACGGAGTCGCGAACGACGAGCGCGTAGCGGAAGAATGCGAAAACGACACCTACCTGCAGGCGTGGAACTCCATCCCGCCTCATGAACCGCGCGACTATCTCTACGCCTTCCTCGCGCGCATAATCCGTCACGTCGCGTTAAACCGCTGCCGCAGCGATAACCGGCTGAAGCGCAGCGCGTATATATGTGAGCTCAGCGAAGAGTTGGAGCAGTGCCTGCCCGCGCCGGACGACGTAGAACGCCGTATGGATAACGAGGCGCTCGGCAGAGCGATAAACGGATTTCTCGCCGTTCTTGACGCGGAAAAACGCAATATATTCATTCGCCGGTATTGGTATCTTGATACGGTAGCCGACATTTCCGAGCGTTTCGGCGTGTCGGAGAGCAAGGTTAAAACGACGCTTTTCCGCTGCCGCAAACGGCTCAGTGAATATCTCGAAAAGGAGGGTTTCGTCTTATGAGAGGTAACGAAATGCTTGACGTGCTGGAGTTTATAGCTCCCGAATATATCGAAGCCGCCGATGAACTGCCGGATAAAACGAAGATAAAGGCGTTCAAACCGTGGATGAAATGGGCGGCAGCGGCGGTGGCGATAGTCGTTATCGCCGCCGGAACGCCCCTCGCGCTGAAAGCGATCGGCTCCTTCCGCAACGAAAACTTCGTCGCCCCGAACAGCAGCGGCAATTCCGGCGTTGTCGCTCCCGTCGACAGCAGCGAATCCGAAAGCGGCGAGCCGGATAGCAGCGGCGAGCCGGAAAGCGAAAATGACGCCTCGTCTGAACAAAGCGGCGAAAGCCGCCCCCGCGGCGACAAAACGCCGAGCGGCTCCTCGTCGGATACTCCGGATGAGCTGGTATCGTCGTCAGAAACGCCGGACGTATCGTCGTCAGAAACGTCGGGTGGATCGTCCTCCGGAACGGCGGACAGCGACAGCCCCTCCGGCGCGCCGGAAGGCGAATTTTTAAAGGACGATATGCCGCCGCTCACTTGCCGGATAAACGGCGAAAGCAAGACGTTCTCATATACCGTATCCGAATGGGCTGTTGAATCCCCCTCGACTGATTTTGAGGACTACCTAAGTTATTATGTAATCGATCATTACCTCGGCAGCGACGGCAGCACCGTCCTGATAAACTCCGGATCCGGCGAATTGATACAATACGAGAGAACGCCCCTCCACGGCGATTGTTTCCTGGATGCGGATGACATAATACCGGAAAATGAAGCGATCGAAAGGGCAAAACTCGCGATATTGAATACCGATATCGCCGTGAGCGGGATTGAAAACGCCGAAGTATCCGTTCAAACGTCGGCTAAAGGGTATTATGTCACGCTGGCAGTCCCAGAAGGGAAGGTCTACGTTAGTGTTGATACGCAGGGAAGTCTGCTGGGTATATATGTTAATAAGCGCGGCTCTTGATTTAATCGGATACTAATCATATAATCAAAAGGAGGAAAAGAAAATGAAAAAGCTTTACAAACGCATCATCGCCGTGGCGCTGTGTCTGGCGCTCATGGCAGCGCTCGTTCCCGCGACGGTGTTCGCGGAACGCAAGTTCACTACCGGCGAGATAATAGTTATCCTGCATGAATCGTACTATGGGTATTATCAAGGTAACGGCGACCTGCGGAAGGTACTTCCGGAGATCGAGATCGAAGATTACACCGACGTGTATTTCTCGTTGCTTGAAGCGACTCAGCAGCCGCAGGAAGAATGGGATCCGATGATGGTTGCGCAGACCGGAAAAACGTTTGTCGTCACGCTTGTCGATAAGAGCGCTGAAGCGGTGGACGCCGCGGTTGAGGCGCTCAAGGGCAACTGGCGCGTTTATTTGGTGGAAAAGAATTACTATGTCGAAGACGGGGAAACGGAAAACGAGTTACAGAACGGCGATATTATACCCGGAGAAATCTCTATAATCTTAAGAGATCAGTATTACACCATTGACGGGCCGTATCTCGATCTGCTCGACATACTTCCGGAAATAGGAGTCGAATCGTATTACGATGCTGTCCTTAAAAATTACGATAAGATCCTCCAACTCGCCGAAGACAACGGAAGGTCGGTTGAAGAGTATAGTAAGATGCTGAATGGCTACATCGGAAAAGAGTTCGCCGTCAAGCTGAAGGAAAAGTCGGTCAAAGCATCAATATGTACTGCTGCGTTGCTTAAAGTAGCCGGTATCGGCGCTTCCCCGAGTGTTTACTGTGAAGAAGGATTGGCTTGGTGGGATCGACCGGAAAACGTTTCTTCTGACCTTTTCGGAGTCGTTACCTATTTGGGCGGGCCGAGAATGTGTGTGCACCATATCGAGACATGGATGCCCGGTGAGATCGAGTTGAGACTTTACGAGCCATACTTCGGAGATTTGAGAGATCTGTTCCCGGAAATAGACATCAAAAGCTATGTGGATGTAAGAGCCAGAGCGGCCGAGATCATAACCAACCCCGAGAAACCGATCGAGGATTTCGGAATGTGGTTCGAAGTCACGCTGACGGAGAGGACGTGTGAGGCTGCTGCCAGCGCTGTTGCGCTCCTCGAGAGAAACGCGCTTGTTGAGTTCGCGAGGCTGGAATATGCCGAAATTGTCCCGGGAGAGATTCTGGTTTCGTTCAAGGAGCCGTATAACGGCGACGTCGCCGCGCTTTTCCCGAATCTGCAGATAGAGAGTTGGCATGAAATATATGCGGGCCTTCGCAGAGTTCTCGCGGAGCAGGGAAAGACGCTTGACAAAGAGCTGAATGTTGAATTTATGATCAAGCTTGCCGAATACAGCGTGGACGCTGTGATCGAAGCATGGAATGAAATAGAAAAATGCGAGTTGATTGATAGAGTTTGGCCTAATGTATACGGTTATCTTGACGATATGATGATCGTCACTCCGGATACGCTCCAACCTGGCGTGCCCGAAGACAAGATCACCGTTGCCGACGCGCTTGCAGTGCTGCGCGTTGCAGCTGGGCTTGCGGATGTAACGCCTGAGCTTATCGCGACGTACGACAAGGACGGCGATAACACCGTTACCGTCAATGACGCGCTGATTGTTCTCCGCATAGCCGCGAAGCTTGCGTAAGTTCAGTTTCGGTCATAATGAAAAAGCAACCGCCCTGACGGGCGGTTGCTTTTTTGTGAATTTGATCAGCAGCGGCGCTTTAAAGCCTTCCCCTTGAGGGGAAGGTGCCCCGAAGGGGCGGATGAGGTGTCGCGGCGACGGTTATACCTGCTGACGGGTGTTCTTTATTAAAGATCGAACTTGTCGTGGATCGCGATGACGGCGCGGTCGGCGTCCTTCTTGTCGATCAGCACCGAGATCTTGATCTCGCTGGTGGAGATCATCTGGATGTTGATGCTCGCGTCGTAGAGCGCCTCGAACATACGGGCGGCGACTCCGGAGTGCGTTTCCATTCCGGCGCCGACGATGGAGACCTTCGCGACGTCCTTGTCGACAAGGATCTTCTTATCCTTCAGCAGCTCGCTCTCGTGCAGCGCCTCGGCGGCGTAGTCCGCGTCCGCGGAGCTGACGGTGAAGGTCATATCCTTCGTGCCTTCGCGGCCGATGGACTGCAGGATGATATCGACGTTGATATCCTTTCTGCCCAGCAGGTCGAATATACGGAACGCGATGCCCGGAACGTCGGCGACGCCGACTACGGAGATGCGCGCGATGCTCGTGTCTTTGGTTACGCCCTTAATAAGCATTTTTTCCATTTTTGTTACCTCCACAACTTTGGTGCCTTTGGCTTTTGTAAGACTTGAGAGGACCTCAAGGTTGACGTTGTATTTCTTGGCTATCTCGACGGAGCGGTTCTGAAGCACCTGCGCGCCGAGGGTGGCGAGCTCGAGCATTTCGTCAAAGCTGATCTCGTCGAGCTTGTGCGCGTTCTTGACGATGCGCGGGTCGGCGGTGTAAACGCCGTCGACGTCGGTGTAGATCTGGCAGAGCTCCGCCTTCAGCGCCGCCGCGATCGCGACCGCGGAGGTGTCGCTTCCGCCTCTGCCGAGGGTGGTGATGTTGTCGTATTTGCTGATGCCCTGGAAGCCCGCGACGATGACTATCTGCTTCTTATCGAGCTCCGCGAAGATGCGCTCGGTGTCGATCTTCTTGATGCCCGCGACGCCGTGCTTTGAGGTCGTCTGCACGCCCGCCTGCCAGCCGGTCAGCGAGATGACGGGGAAGCCCATCTTTTCGATTGTCATCGCCAGCAGCGACATGGATATCTGCTCTCCGGCGGAAAGCAGCACGTCCATTTCGCGTTTGGAGGGGCGCTCGTTGAGCTCCGCCGCTTTTTCTATCAGATCGTCCGTCGTGTCGCCCTGCGCGGAAACGACGACTACGACCTGGTTTCCTGCTTTGTAGGTATCGGTAACGATGCCCGCTACGTTCCGCAGCCGCTCCGCATCCTTGACGGAGGAGCCGCCGAACTTTTGAACGATAAGTGCCATAAGTTTTTCTCCTTATATGTGGATAAGCGCGTCAGCGCGGGTTTATCAGAGCTCGATCACCCTGATGGTGGAGTAAACGTCGATGCCTTCTTCGGCGAGCTTCGCGCACTTCGCTTTCAGGTCGCCCTCGGTGGAGATCGGAGTTGTGAAGGCGAGCTCCGCGTCGGCGTAGCCCTCGATATAGTTTACGCTGCCGAAGACGGAAGCGACAAGCTTCGCGGTCTTTTCGTTGCGCAGGCAGCGCACGTAGTAGGCGGTTTCGTATTTGTCGAAGTCTTCGACGCAGCCGTCGATGGCGTCGGACCAGTAGAGCATCTTGCGCGCGGAGATGTGCTTGACGGCGTCGATGACGTCGGCGACGACCGCGCTGGCGGTCGGCATCTTGCCCGCGCCTCTGCCGTAGAAGATGACGTCGCCGATCGCGTCGCCCTTGACGAGTATCGCGTTGAATACGTCGTCGACGTGTGAGAGCTGCGAGACCTTGTTGAGTATGCAGGGCGCGACGAATATCTGCACCTTGCCGTTCTCAAGGCGCGAAGCCGCGGCGATGAGCTTGATCACGCCGCCGAAGCTTTTCGCCGCTTCAACGTCTTTCAGAGATATATTCCTGATGCCCTCGGTGTGCACCATGTTTGGATAGATGTGATGGCCGAAGGCGAGGGAAGCGAGTATGCATATCTTGCGGCAGGCGTCCGCGCCGTCGACGTCCGCGGAGGGATCGCGCTCGGCGTAGCCGAGCTCCTGCGCGGTCGCGAGCGCGTTCTCGAAGGAGACGCCGTCCTCGATCATCTTGGTGAGTATGTAGTTAGTCGTGCCGTTGAGTATGCCTGCGATCTCGAAGAGCTCGTTGGCGGATAGACACTGGCTCAGCGGGCGTATGATCGGGATGCCGCCACCGACGCTGGCTTCGAAGAGGAAGTTGAGGTTGTTTTCCTTCGCGATGCGGAGCAGCTCCGCGCCGTGCGTGGCGACCAGCTCCTTGTTGGAGGTGACGACGCTCTTGCCGTTCTCAAGGCAGCGCTTGACGAAGCTGTAAGCGGGGTTCAGCCCGCCGATGACCTCCACGACGACCGCGATCTCCGGGTCGTTGATTATCTTCTCGAAGTCCTTTGTGAAGCGGTCGGCGAGGGGATGGTCGGGAAAGTCGCGTATGTCGAGTATATACTTGATGTCAAGTTCCATACCCGCCTTGCGTTCAATGCTGTTTCGGTTTTTAATGAAAAGCTCGGTGACGCCGGAGCCGACGGTTCCGTGTCCGAGAACGGCTATGTATTTCATATTCTGCCTCTTTCCAAATTATTTCAAATATACATTTTAGCATATAAGCCGCGCCAATGCAATTATTTTTTTCATATTTATCGGGCAAAAACGAATATATTTTCTACGAAAGCGGGCTCAAAATCGTTTAATAAGCGGTTGCATTTTTGCGGGGAGGGTGGTATAATCTTTACGGAAAGAGAAGTGGTCGTATGTCCAAGCACGCAAGAAAACCGAATTACAGGAATATCGTACTCGCCGGAGTCGCGGTTTTGCTTGTAGTTCTTATAATAGTTCTTGTCGTTTCGATGTTCGGCAAGAAGGAACCGGAGTCCGCCGCCGGATCGTTGGAGTCGATATCCTCGAGCAGCTATGAAAGCTCGGAGGAGGCTGACGGCAGCTCCGAAGACAGCAGCTCAGCGGAGGAAAGCAGCAGTTCAGCGGAGGAAAGCAGCTCGGTCAGCTCCTCGAGCGGCAAACCGGAAAGCTCGTCCTCGTCTTCGTCCTCGTCGTCCGAAACCACGACTCCGACCGGCAAATACGCCGCAATGCCCGAAACGCCTTACAGCTACGATACGACCGGCAAGACCGTCCGCAACGCCTTCGACGATAAGGGCGAGGTCGACCTGCTTTTCCCGATCAACTCCACTTACTATATCACGAGAAACTTTAAACCCGCAGAACTTGTCGCCGTCGACGGCAAATATAATAAGGGTGACAACAGCGGTGGGAAAGTCGACGGCCAATATGTGATGGACTACCGCGCCGCCCCGCATTGCAAACAGATGCTCGCAGATATGCGTAAAGAGCTTAACAGCGATATCAGCGCGTTCTCGACCTACCGCTCATACTCTTATCAGGAGGGCAACTTCCAGCGCAAGGTCAATAAGCTTATCAGCAAGGGCTACAGCAAGACCGACGCGTACAACACCGCCGCGACCATCGTCGCTATCCCCGGTACCAGCGAGCACCAGCTCGGCCTCGCGATAGACGTATATCTCTGGAGTCTTTATAAGCGCGACGGCGAACTGAACGAAAGCTTCGAGGGCACAAAGGAATACAAGTGGCTGCAGGAGCACGCGTGGGAATACGGCTTCATCCTGAGCTACCCGAAGGATAAGATCAAGGATACCGGCATCATCTACGAGCCGTGGCACTACCGTTACGTCGGCGTAGAGAACGCCAAGACGATCCGCGACAGCGGCAAGTTGCTTTCGCAGTGGCTCGAGGATCAGAACATAGTTTACGTCTACAACGGCAAATAAGCGCAATAACGAATAAAAGAGTCCTCCGCGGCATAGATTGTCGCGGAGGATTTTTTTGAGGTGAGCGTATGTTTGTTAAAACGTTTAAGATAAAAACCGCCGCGGTCGCCGCGGCCGCGGCCGTGACGCTTGTTACGGGCGCTTTGCTGGGCGGCTTCGCGGCGGTGAAGACGGCTTCCGCGAAGAAGGAACTGCCGATATACAGCGTCGAGCGCGGCGATAAGAAGATCGCGATAAGTTTCGACGCCGCGTGGGGAAACGAGCAGACGGGGAAGCTTATCGACATACTCGCGGAATACGGCGTGAAAACGACCTTCTTTATCGTCGGGTCGTGGGCGGATAAATACCCCGACTCCGTCAAGGCGCTTGCCGACGCGGGGCACGAGGTAATGAACCACTCGAACACGCACCCGCATCTGACGCGCCTCGACGTTCAGCGCATGGAGGAGGAGATAAACGCCTGCTCCGACAAGATCGAGGCGCTGACCGGCAGACGCCCCGACCTGCTGCGCGCGCCGTACGGCGACTATGACGACACGGTGATAAAAACCGTCCGCCGCCTCGGCGTATATCCGATACAATGGGACGTCGACTCGCTCGACTGGAAGGACATTTCCGCGGAAAAGATCGCCGAAAGGGTGCTTCACGGTGTGAAGGACGGCTCGATCGTGCTCTTCCACAACGGCGGAAAGCACACCGCGGAGGCGCTGCCGGCGATACTTTCCGAGCTGCAGAGCCGCGGTTACGAGATCGTACCGATATCCGAGCTGATACTGCGCGATAACTATTATATCGACCACGCCGGCAGGCAGAAACCCGAAATAGTGAATAACACAGGGCCGACCGGACAATAATACCATCGGAAAGGTCGGTGGAAGAGTGAGAGCGATACTTGCGTGCGGTACCGGCGGCGAAGGCGTTATAAGCGGCATTTCCGCGGGCTTTCGCGACGCCGGAGTTCCGCATATCGCGGTATCGGAGAACGGGTGCGAACACTTTTCGGGCGGACGCCGCGGCGGCGGGTACGCAATTGACGCCGCCGGAGATGCCCGCGAAGCCGCGCGCGTTTTGCTCGTTTCCGCCGACCGCCTTCCTTTTTTGCGCGGTTTTTCGGAGGCGGTGATAGTCTTATGCTCCGATGCTTCCGCAGACGCCGCAGGTTTTGAGGGCAAAGCATACGTCATAACTGACGGCGAAAGGGAAGCGCCGCCTGTGCTGAAACGCTTTCCGCTAATCTCGTGCGGTATGGGCGTGAAGAACACGCTGACCTTTTCAAGCGTGCGTTCCGACGGCGGGATCATCTGCCTTCAGCGGAAGCTGAATACCTTTTCCGGCAGGGTGGCGGAGCCGCAGGAATACCGCTTCCGCCGTTTCGAAGGCGACCCCTTCGTTCCGCTCGCGGTGTTCGCGGCGCTGCTTATATGCGATTGTTTCAACGACGGGTGACCGCCGTTTTTCTTTGTCTTTACTTTTGCCCGTATTCGTGATATAATACTCTTGAACGAGGAAACATACCGCGTTGACAAACACCACGCAATAGGTTGACAATACTCGAAAGGCGGCAGGTTATGGAAAGAGAATACATATTATCCAAGGTCGACCACACGCTTCTGAAGCAGGGCGCGACGCTCGCGGATATCAAGAAACTCATTGACGAGGGGATCGAATACAAAACGGCTTCCGTCTGCATTCCGCCGTATTACGTCAAGGCGGGCGCGGAGTACGCGGCCGGCAGACTCCCGATATGCACCGTGATCGGTTTCCCGAACGGATACTCCGTCACCGCGGCGAAGGTCTGTGAAGCCATCGAGGCGATCGAGTCCGGCGCGGAGGAGATCGACACCGTCATCAACGTCTGCATGGTGAAAAACGGCGAATACGACGCGCTCCTGCAGGAGCTTAAAATACTCCGCAAGGTCTGCACGGGCAAGATACTGAAGGTCATCATCGAGACCTGCCTGCTGACCGAGGAGGAGAAGATCGAGATGTGCCGCGTCGTATCCGAATCCGGCGCGGACTTCATAAAAACCTCAACCGGCTTCGGCGGAGGCGGAGCGACGCTCGAAGACGTCCGGCTCATGCGCGCCCACTGCGCCGATCACGTTAAAATCAAGGCGTCCGGCGGCATCCGTTCCTTCGAGGACGCGGAAATGTTCATCGAAGCGGGCGCTGACCGCCTCGGCACGAGCTCGCTCGTGAAGATATGCGCGGAGGGCAAATGATATGAAACGCGTTTTTCTCATCGTTCTCGACAGCGCCGGCATCGGTAACGCCCCCGACGCCGCGGATTTCGGCGACAAGGGCGCGAACACCCTGAAGACGATCTCGGCTTCGCCTGAGTTTTCCGTCCCGAGTATGAAGCGCCTCGGGCTTTTCAATATCGACGGCGTGACCTGCGGCGAAAAAGAACGCGAGCCGATAGGCGCTTACGGCAGATTTTTCGAGCTCGGCAAGGGCAAGGACACCATCGGCGGCCACTGGGAGATCGCCGGCGTCGTCGCATCAAAGCCCATGCCGACCTATCCGGACGGCTTCCCGCCGGAGATAATAAGCGAATTCGAGCGCCTCACGGGCAGAAAGGCGATAGTCAACAAGCCGTATTCCGGCACCGAGATACTGAAAGACTACGGCAAGCAGCACGTCGAAACCGGCGCGCTCATCGTCTACACCTCCGCGGACAGCGTCTTCCAGATTGCCGCGCATGAAGAGGTCGTGCCTATAGAGAAGCTTTACGAATACTGCCGTATCGCGCGCGGCATACTCGTCGGCGAACACGCCGTCGGCAGAGTCATAGCGCGCCCCTTCGTCGGCACGGAGGGTAATTACACCCGCACTTCCAACCGCCACGACTTCGCGTTTCCCGCGCCGGGACGCACGATCCTCGACGAGCTGAAGGACGCCGGCAGGGACGTTATCGCCGTCGGTAAGATAACCGACATTTTCGCCGGCAGAGGCGTGACCGAAACGATACTGACAAAGGGCAACACCGACGGTATGGCGAAAACGCTTGAAATCGCTCAGCGCGATTTCGACGGACTCTGCTTCGTCAATCTCGTCGATTTCGACGCGGTCTACGGCCACCGCAACAACGTTGACGGCTACGCCGCCGCCATGACGGAGTTCGACCGCTGGCTCGGTGATTTCATGCCGCAGATGCGCGACGACGACGTGCTGATGATAACCGCCGACCACGGCTGCGACCCTGGCTATCCCGGCACGGACCACACCCGCGAGGCGATCCCGCTGCTGATGTACGGCAGGAACGTCAAGCCGCGCAACCTCGGCACTCACGCCGGCTTCGACGGCATCTCGCGTATCGTGAAGAATTATCTGATGTAAGTTTGCATAAGCAAAAACGCCTCCCGCGAGGGAGGCGTTTCGTTATTATTCGATTTATCAGACCTTTGCGCCGCGGGAGTTGGTTCTGCCTTCCTCCTCGATTTCGCCGGCGCGGGAGAGCGCCATTTTTGTGAGCATCGGGCCGACAAGTTCGTATATCAGAACGGCGAAAAGCACTATGTTGCGTATAAGCACTCCGTCCGTGCTTCCGAGCTCCATCGCGGTGACGGACATTCCGAGCGCGACGCCCGCCTGCGGCAAAAGCGTTATGCCGAGGTACTTCGTCGTTTTCGCGTCGCAGCGCATCGCGGACGCGCTGAAATACGTGCCGATATACTTTCCTGCGGAGCGGAAGAGGATGAAGAGCAGACCGATAACCACGACCGCGATATCGGAGAAGACCGAGAGCTTCAGCTGCGCGCCGGAGACCACGAAGAAGATGATGAAAAGCGGCGCGGTCCAGCGGTCGCAGCGCTCCATAAGCTCCTCGGAGAAGTCGCAGAGATTGCAGAAGATCGTACCGAGCATCATGCAGGTCAGCAGCGAGGAGAATCCGAAATGCACTCCGCCGATCGTGAAGTCGAGCATCGAGATGCCGACGGTGATGAAAACGAAGGTTATCGCGAGCGACAGACGCTTCGAGCGCGAGTGGAAGAATCGCTCGAGGAATGTCAGCAGCAGGCTCATTATCGTGCCGAGCAGCAGCGAGCAGACTATCTCGATCAAAGGCTCTACCGCGATGGACATAACGTCCGGAGCGCCGGTCTGCAGCGCCCTCGCGATGCCGAAGGAAACGGAGAACACCACCAGCCCGACCGCGTCGTCAAGCGCGACTATGGGGAGCAGCAGGGAAGTCAAGGGTCCCTTCGCCTTATACTGCCTTACGACCATCAGCGTCGCCGCCGGAGCCGTCGCGGACGCGATCGCGCCGAGCGTTATCGCGGCGGAGAGCGAGATCTTGTCGGGCATTATGAAATGCAGGGTTATCAGCGCCGCGTCGACGAAGACGGTCGCGACGACCGCCTGCACGATGCCTATGACCGTCGCCTGCTTACCGGTCTTTTTCAGCGAAGAAAGCCGGAACTCGTTCCCGATCGCGAAGGCGATGAAGCCGAGCGCGACGTCGGAGATGATCTTCAGCGTGTTCATCTGCTCGTCGCTCGCGAATCCGAGCGCGGGCACTCCGAGCGCGCCGATGCAGAACGGGCCGAGCAGTACGCCGGCGACGAGATATGCGGTGACGGCGGGGAGCTTCAGCAGCTTCGCGAGACGCGACATGAGAAGTCCGGCGAGTATCGCCAGACCGATATTCAAAAGGATTGACGCTTCCATGGTTGATTGCCTCTTTTCACGTGCCTGAACGCACAAGAATCTATTATAGTACTTTATCCGGAATATGCAAGTGTTTTTATTAAAAAACAGCAATAAAAAACGCGCGCTCAAAGGGCGCGCAAATTAGGGATAAGTCGGGTTTTGAACGGTTGTTTCCCGCCCATGCTTCACAAAAAACAGCGGCCATACGTCAAGTATGACCGCTGTTTTGTTGTTTTGCCTGAACGATAAACATCTCGTTCAAAACTGCTCCGCATCTTAAAAAGAGAGGTTTTTGTGTCGGACAAGGCGAAAGCGCGATGGAATACTGTATGTATTCCGAGCGCTTTCAACGCAGTCCGGCGCGAAAAGATTCTTTTTAAGACCGGCGTATCCCTGATTTGCACGCCCTAAATGCGCGCGTTGGGTGTAATTTTGAGTCAGAGTCGTCCCGCGATAATCTCATAAAGCGCGGCCGCGACTCCGTCCTCCGCGTTGGAAAGAGTAACGTAGTCGGCGACGGCCTTCAGCTCCGGAACGGCGTTCGCCATGGCGACTCCCAGCCCGGCGGCCTCGATCATCGGGATATCGTTTTTCTCGTCGCCGAAAGCGACGGTCTGCTCGCGCGGAACGCCGTAGAACTCGGCGAGCTTCAGCAGCGCGTTTCCTTTTGAAACGTCGCGGTGGACGAGCTCGATGAGGGTAGGCGCGGAACGGAACGCCGTGATCCTGCCTTGGAAGCGCCCGTCGACGAACGCCTGATTGTCCGCGGTTTTTTCCGGAGCGCTGACGTAGATTATCTTCGTTATCCCGCGCTTGACGACGTCGCGTATTTCGTCGGGGGAGTCTATCACCGTGAGGTCCGCGTGAGGGTAAAAGGTCCTGTAAAACTCGGTTTCGGGCGTCAATTTGCTGAAAAAGAGGCGGTTATCCGACCATACGATCATATCCGTGCCGCGCTCCGTTCCGGCCTCGTACGCTTCGACCGCGTCGTCGTTCTCGAGGTCGCGGCGGTAGACGATCTCGCCGTCCGGCTTTATCAGCATCGCGCCGTTGTAGGTGATGACGGGGCAGGCGAGACCGAGGCGCTCGATGTAGCCCATAACGACGGTGCTCTGCGCCCTTCCGGTGCATATGGTGAAGATAAGTCCCTCTTTTTGCGCGGCTTTGACAGCGGCGACGGTGGCGTCGGTTATTTGCGAGCTTTTGTCAAGCAGCGTGCCGTCGAGATCGGCGGCGGCGAGTTTGTATTTCATACGTTCAGCTCCGCTTGCGGTTACTTTTTGAAGATGCCGAACAGGCCCTTTTTCTCATACGGTTTGCGCGAAATGCCTTTCAGCTCGTAGCCGGTTTCCGCGATGATCTCGCGGAGCTTCTCGTCGGGGATATCATCGGCGGAGATAATGACCGTATTTCCTTCGGAATGGGAGGAGGTGACCTTCTTGACGTCAAAAGCGTTGCGTATCGCGCCGTTTACGTGCGATTCGCACATTCCGCACATCATTCCGTCGATATCGAGGGTTATTTCAAACATAATGAGTCCTTCTTTCGTGTGGTTTTACAATGGGATTATAGCAGAACGGCGCGGGAAAGTCAACGCCTATCGGGCGTATCGGCGAAAGCGCTCCGCCGGGCGTTTTCTTCCGCTTCGCTGCGCTCGCTCCCTCCTTTTCGAATCCTTTCCGATTTCACAATAAAAACAAAAAGCCACCCGAACGGGTGGCTTTCTTTGGCTAAAGATTGCGATTTAAACAAAACTGAAGGAATCGTTAAATTTCGTAACGCCTTTTACTAAGACTGGTATTGATTTTTTGCCCATAATTGAGTACACTTATACTTGTAAAATAGCGATGGTATCATCTATTAATTATTACGAAGTGGTGATTATATGCCAAAGCAAAAAACCAATGAGCAATTTTTATCTGAACTTGCAAAGAAAAACAAGAATATTTTTCCTTTAGAAGAATACAAAAAGGCAAATGATAAAATTCTAGTAGAGTGTTGTATATGTGGTAATAAGTGGCAAGTAGCTCCAAACAGCCTTCTTCAAGGAAGAGGTTGTCCGAAATGCGCTACAAGGATAACTCATAACCAGCAAAGAAAAAGCAGCAACACATTCATAGATGAGCTTTTGAAAACCAATCCTAGAATCAAGGTTTTGGGTGAATATACAGGTTCGGATAATCATATTCAGGTAGAGTGCCTTGAATGCGGATATAAGTGGTCTCCGAGAGCCAGCGTCCTTTTGCGAGGATCAGGATGCCCAAAATGCGGGCTGGCAAAGCAGGTAAAAAAAAGAACCAAGACGCACAATACATTTATCGAAGAACTACATGAAAAGAATCCAAATGTAATTGTCCTAGGAAAGTATGTTAATTCAACCACAAAAATAAGTGTTAAGTGCGCTAAATGTGGATTTGAATGGGATGTATTGCCAGATAGTTTATTACATGGACATGGATGTAGGGAGTGCATGAAACGCAGCATTTCTGAAAAAAATAGGCTACCTGCAGATGAGTTTGAGGCGAGATTACAAAAGAAGAATCCAAATATTGAATTATTAGGAGAATTCCAAACGGCATCTTCGCATATACAGGTAAAATGCAAAGAGTGTGGCCATATTTGGAGTCCGATTGCAACAAGTGTTCTCGCAGGCCGAGGATGCCCAATTTGTGCGATTAAGCGTCGCGGCGAGCGAAATCGTCGTTCTCATGAGGCATTCCTTCATGATGTTAAAACAATCAATCCTCAAGTCGAAATACTTAGCAAATATAATGGCTCTGAAAAGACTGTGCATGCAAAGTGTAAGGTATGTGGATATGAATGGCAGCCAATAGCACAGGTGTTGTTGTCTGGCGGTGGGTGTCCAAATTGTGCAGGAAATTTACAGAAAACGCATGATCAATTTGTAGAAGAGGTTAAGCAGTATAATCCTAGTATTGAGGTAATTGGGAAATACGTAAACGCAAAGACGAAAATAGCTTTAAAATGCTTAATATGCGGACGAGAGTGGAACGCCTTGGCTGGTAATATACGAAAAGGTCAAGGATGCCCATCGTGCGAACATACGCCAACATCTTATGCTGAACAGTTTCTTCTGAGTGCATTTAAGCACTGGTTTGGTGATAAAGAAGTGGTTTCGAGAAGTAAAGAGATTACAGGACAGGAGCTTGATATATATTTGCCAACATATCGGACAGCGATTGAAATTGGCTCATGGTACTGGCACAAAAACAGAGTTTCAAATGACAATCAAAAGAAAGAACGCTGTAAAGAAAACGGCATCAGATTAATAATAATCTATGACAGTTTTCGAAATGAAGCACCCCCGTTTTCAGATGACTTTTATTCATATGAGAAAGACTACGGCTCACAACGGGGTAATGCTAAACTAAAGGAATTAGCGCTGGTATTGGCAAGGCAGTTCAACGAGTACATTAGCCAACCATCCCCTGAAGAGTGGAATATCATAAAAAATGAAGCATATCGTAATTCAAGAATGCGAACAACTGAAGATTTCCGTATTCAAATGGCGGAAATAAACCCGGACATCGAAGTCGTTGGTGAATACACCAGAGCACGCGATCTAATAAGCTGCCATTGTTTGGTGTGTGGTAATACATGGGAGAATACGCCTTATCATCTGCTAAAAGGGCAAGGATGCCCCGTGTGCTCTAGAGAGGAAGGAGATAAATCAAGGCGAAAAGCAGTAAAGAACCTCGATACGGGCGAAGTGTTTGAATCGATAAGAAAAGCGGCAGAGAATTATAGGTGTAGCGAAGCAGCAATAGGGAGTTGTTGCAGAGGAAAAACAAAAACTTGCAAGGGATATCATTGGACTTTTTTCCTGTGATTTTTTGGGAATGTGATTCTTTATGATATAAGATATAAAAAGGATTGCTATCTCTGTTAAGATAGCAATCTTTTTTTGCGGAGAAGGAGGGATTCGCTCGGCGCGCTTATGCGCGCGCCGACACGCCCTCGTCGGCGAAAACGCTCCGCCGGAGCGTTTTCTTCCGCTTCGCTGCGCTCGCTCCCTCCTTTTCGAATCCTTCCTAATCTCACAATAAAAACAAAAAGCACCCGATGGGTGCCTTTTGTTTTTGGCGGAGAAGGAGGGATTCGAACCCTCGAGATGCTTTTGACACCTACACGATTTCCAATCGTGCGCCCTCGGCCGGACTAGGCGACTTCTCCGAGTATCGCGCCCCTCCGAGAGAGGCAACGCATATTATTATACTTATGAGGTCGGCGTTTGTCAATCTATTTTTTCTCTTATCGGCAATTATTTTTCCGCGATGCCGAGGAGTTTTTCCGCGTTCGCGTGGAGTATCATATCGCGCTCGCCGTCCGTCAGGTCGAGGCGGTTGAAACGCTCGAACTCCGGCTCGAAGCTCCACATCGGGAAATCCGTGCCGAAAAGGAACTTCTCGGCGCCGTGCGCCCTTATGAAGTCGACGGCGAATTCCGGCGTTATGTATGAAAGCGAGCTCGACGTATCCATATAGACGTTCGTTCCGCACAGGAGCTTCAGCGACTCGTCCCATTCGCGGTATCCGCCGAAGTGCGCGCCGATGACCGTCAGCTTCGGGAAATCGCCGATGACTTTCTTCAGCCGGGCGGGGGAGGATAAATCGGATACTTCGTCTCCCATATGGAAGAGTATCGGCAGTCTGCCCTCGGCGGCCTCGTATATCTTGTACGCGCCGGGCGCGTCGATGGCGAAGCCCTGAAACTCGGGGTGGATCTTCAGGCCCTTGCAGCCGAGTGAAATAACGCGGTCGATCTCGGCGGCGCAGTCCTCGAAATCGGCGTGGATCGAGGCGAAGCCGAAAACGCGGTCGTTTATTATGCCGGAAAGCCAGGTGTTGATGGAAACGACCTGGCGCGGAACGGTCGCGGTAGCGAGCAAAACGACCTTGCGCTCCGGATCGCCGTCCAGAAACGCCTGCATGGTGGGCAGCTTGCCGTCCTCCTGCATCGGGATGCCGTAGTAATCGCCGATGGCGTTGACCGCTTTTGTGACTATATTATCGGGGAACGCGTGGCAATGGAAGTCGATAATTTTCATGCGGGGAGCTTCTTTCTTGGGAATCAGTCGCTCATCAGAGCGTTGTGAGAAATCGCGGCGAAGAGCTTTTCGTTCTCGAGCGCGATGCCCGTGCCTCTGACGACGCAGGAAACGGCGTCTTCCGCAACGACGGTCTGTATGCCGGTGCGGACGGTGAGCAGCTCCGCGAGTCCTTTGACGAGCGAGCCGCCGCCGGTCAGGTGTATCTTGTTTTTGGAAATATCCGCCACTAGCTCCGGCTCGGTGCCTTCAAGCACGCGGCAGACGGCGTCGGAGATCGCGTTCGCGGGCTCTTCGAACGCCGCGAGCATATCCTCGGAGTTGACGTCTATCGTCTTGGGCAGTCCGGTCATCAGGCAGCGCCCCTTAACGGGGATGGAAATAACGTCGGAGGGCATATAAACGCAGCCGATCGCTTCCTTCGTGTCCTGCGCGGTGCGGTCGCCGATGAGCACGTTGAACTTGCGGCGGATATACTTGATGAGCGCTTCGTCGAAGCGGTCGCCGGCGATCTTGATGGAGGTCTTGTTGGCGACGCCGCCGAGCGAAATGACGGCTATATCCGTTGTTCCGCCGCCGATGTCGACGACCATGTTTCCGCAGGGTTTGATGATGTCGATGCCCGCGCCGATGGCGGCGGCGATAGGCTCTTCGATTATGTAAACGTGTCTCGCGCCCGCCTTTTTGACCGCGTTTCTGACAGCGAGGATCTCAACTTCGGTGATGGAGGAGGGGACGCATACCATTATTCTCGGCCAGAAGCTCGTGTTGCCGAGCACCTTGCGGAGAAAGTACTTGATCATCTTTTCCGTCAGATCGTAGTCGGAAATGACGCCGTCCTTAAGCGGACGGACGGGCTCGATCGTGCCGGGCGCTCTGCCGAGCATCTGCTGCGCCTCGATTCCGACCTTTTTGATTATCTTATTGACCTTGTCGACCGCCACGACGGACGGCTCGTTGAGCACGATGCCCTTGCCCTTGACGTAAATAAGGACCGTTGCGGTGCCGAGGTCTATACCGACGTCTGTTCCGAATGCCATATAACTCTCCTTCCGCCGCGGGCGCGGCAGGTTATTTCTGTAGTCAAATAATAATTATAACCGAAACTTCCGATTATTGCAAGAGAAGACGCTAATTTTTTCTTTTCAGCTGTTTCGTCGTGAAAAGGGTGACGCAGCGCACTTCGTTCGCGCCGTAGAGTTTGAGCATCTTCGCGCACTCGCTGAGAGTCGCGCCGGTGGTGAAAACGTCGTCGATAAGGAGCACGTTTTTGCCGAAAAGCTCGCCGCCTTCGTCGTCGACGTCGAACATGCCGAAGACGTTTGCGTGGCGCTCGTCGAGATTGCGCGAACGCTGACTGCGCGAGTCGTCGGAGTAATAACGCAGCAAACCTTCCTTCAGTTCAAGCCCGAATTCGTCGCAAACGGCTTTCGCGAGCGTCGCGTTCGGCGACCTGCCCGCGCCCAGACGCGGCCCGCGGACGTTGTCGTCGATGCGCGATCTGTGGTCGGGCACGCGTATCGCGAAATCGATGCGGTCGCCCGCGTATGCGTCGCGCGCGGTCTCGGCCATGTACGCGGCGAAGACCTCCGCGCGCCATTTCTCGCGGTTGGTTTTGAACTTCAGCAGCCCGCGGTTATACGGCTCCGCGTAGTAGAATGGCGCGACGGCGCGTTCGAACTGCAGCCCCTTGCCGCATTTGCAGTATTTGCGTTCGCAGCCGCACTTGCGGCACACGCTGCCGGTGATGCGCGGCAGCTTTTCCTCGCAGCGCTCGCAGACGGTGCGCGCCATCGGGATAAGTTCGTCGCAGAAGGCGCACCTGTTAGGGTACAACATGTATCCGAGCGCCTTCAAAAAGGTGATCTTGCGTTCCATTGAATACCTCTCAGAGCGCTTCAAGCCGCAGGAACTGCGCCAGCGCGGTGTAGCGGAGGCGCTCCTTCTTGTTTTTCGTCATATACTCCACGTCCTCGCGCGAGCCGACGACTATGCACGTATCCTTCGCGCGGGTCACGGCGGTGTAGAATAGATTGCGATACTGGAGCTTTTTCGGCGCGGCGGTGGGGAAGACGACGTATGCGTATTCGCTGCCCTGGCTTTTGTGCGCCGTTATCGCGTACGCGTGTTCGAGCTGCCCGAGCCATTCGTACGCGTACTGCGCGCGCCGGCCGTCGAAGTCGATGGTGACGAACGGCTCCTTGCCGATGGCGGTTATGATGCCTATGTCGCCGTTGTAAACGCCGGCGCCGGCGGAGCCGTCCGGCAGTTTGTATACGATGTCGTAGTTGTTTTTCGTTTGCATGACCTTGTCTCCGACGCGGAAGACGGTCGAGCCGAAGACGCGTTCGCCCTTGTCCGCGGACTTCGGGTTGAGAAGCGCCTGCAGACGCGCGTTCAGCGCGGCGGTGCCGCTTTCGCCGATTCGGGTCGGGGTGATTATCTGAATGTCTTTGACGGGGTCGGCGCCGTACGCTTTCGGCAGGCGGTTGACGCACAGATCGACGACGGTTTCGGCGATTGAAGCGGGGTCGCTCCCGCGCAGGAAAAAGAAGTCGTGCTTCGTGTCGTTCAGCACCGGCAGTTCGCCGTTGACAATCTTGTGAGCATTGGTGACAATCATACTGTCTTCGGACTGTCTGAAGATAACGTCGAGGTTGACGCAGTGGATTACCTCGCTTTTGATTATGTCCTCGAGCACGTTTCCCGCGCCGACGGATGGGAGCTGGTTGAAGTCGCCGACAAAGACCAGTCTGCACCCGGGTTTGACCGCGCGGAGCAGCGCCTCGAAGACTATGACGTCCACCATGGAAAGCTCGTCTATTATCAGTGCGTCGCATTCGAGCGGATGCGTTTCGTCGCGGTTGAAGACGGGCAGATCGTCATCGTCGTTCGGAACGACTTCGAGCAGGCGGTGTATCGTTTTCGCTTCCTTTCCCGTCAGCGCTGTCATACGCATCGCGGCTCTGCCCGTAGGCGCCGCGAGCAGTATCTTCATGCCGTTGCGCTCGAAAAGCGAAATGATGCCGCGCAGGGTGGTCGTTTTGCCCGTTCCGGGGCCGCCGGTAAGCACGAAAATGCCGTTTTCGGCGGACGCGATTATCGCCTCCGTCTGCTTGTCCGAATATTTGATGTCGTTTTCTTTTTCGATCTTCGGTATCAGATCCCTGTATTTCAGCGGAGCTTTTTTATGCGAGTTCAGCGCGTAAAGCAGCTCGGCGCAGGCGTTTTCCGCGTTGAAATACTCCGGCAGGAATATCTTTTCCGCGCCCGCGTCGCCGAAGGCGGTCAGGTACGCTTTGGCGACGGAGTTTATCAGCGCTTCGTCGACGACCGAAGGCTCGACGGAGAGCATTTGCGCGGTCAGATCCGTCAGCTGTCTGCGCGGCAGATACGTGTGTCCGTTCTGCAGGTTATACCGCAGCATATAGCGCAGGCCCGCTTCGACGCGGCGCGGGAAATCGCCGTCGAAGCCGAGCCTCGCTGCGAGCGCGTCGCAGGCGGGGAAGTCGAAGCCGCGCACCGACTCGTAAATCGCGTAAGGGTTGCGCTCGACCGTATCGACGGCTGCTTCGCCGAACGCGTCGTAAACTTTTATAGCGTTGTGCGCCTCTATCCCGAGGTCGATCAGCGAGATTATCGTCGTTCTTGCGGAGTTCTGCTTCGCGAACTCGTCCGAGAACGCCATGGCTTTCGCCTTGGTAACGCCGCGCACGGTCGCGAGCTTGTCCGGGTGATTCTCGATAATGTCGAGCGATTCGTCGCCGAACTTGTCGACGATCGCCTTCGCCGTTACGGGGCCGATGCCCTTTATCGCGCCGGAGGCGAGATATTTCATAATGACGGCGGCGCTGTCGGGAAGCTCCTTTTCGTATGAAACGGCGTTGAACTGTCTGCCGTATTTCGGGTGCACGGAAAAACCGCCCGTGAGGATCAGCGTTTCTCCGGGGTTGACGTCCGCGAACGTGCCGGCGACGGTTATCTCACCGTTGTCGGTCAGCAGCTTCAGTATCGTGTGGCGGTTCAGCTCGTTGACGTATATCACCGAGTTGACCGTGCCTTTCAGTGTTTCCGTTTCCATCAAAATCGTTCTCCGGTCCTTGTTTTGAAAATGTGTTATCGTATCCCGCGCCGCTTCTCATCGTAATAATGCAGAGTATAACAGAAACGAACTCGAAAAAGCCGAAAGCGGCAAAGAACACGAACATATACAACAAGACCGGCGCCGGCATAACATCACCTCGGTAATATTATACTCGGTACCGGTCGTTTGGGTGTATCCGGTTACTTGGCGAGAGCGAGAAGCTCGTCGACCTTGTCGGTGTCTTCCCAGCGTACGCCGAGATCCTCGCGGCCCATGTGGCCGTAGGCGGCGAGTTGCGCGTAGATCGGCTTGCGCAGGTCGAGCATCTTGATGATCCCGTCCGGCGTGAAGTCGAAGACCTTGCAGATGATCTCGGAGATCTTATCGTCCGGGATCCTGCCGGTGCCGAAGGTGTCGACGAAGACGGAAACGGGGCGCGCTACGCCGATGGCGTAAGCGAGCTCGATCTCGCATCTGGAGGCGAGACCGGCCTTGACGACGTTCTTCGCGGCGTAGCGGGCGGCGTAGGAGGCGCTGCGGTCGACCTTGGTCGGATCCTTGCCGGAGA